>JAYTHT010000222.1:0-5025 GCA_043732365.1 Novosphingobium sp.
ATGAGCAATTTCGACCAAATTAAACAGCATATGGAAATCATCGGCGCCGACGGCGTGCATTTGGGCACGGTCGACAAAGTCGTAGGCGACCGTATCAAACTGACCAAAGCCGATGCCGGTGCACACAGCACGCATCACCATTACCTGTCGGTCGGCCTGGTTGCCGAAGTCGAAGGCAACAAAGTTCGCCTGTCGGCCACCGCCGCCAATGCCATCCTGTTCGAAGAAGAAGGCGATGGTCAAGCCTTGGATGCTGCGCACTGACTGATAAACGCAGCTGACAGGAACTTGCCGGCGGGACGGTTCATGCCGCGATAGCGACGCGGTTCCTGCCACTGTTTTTGGCAATCTGCAGCGCCGTATCGGCCGCGGTCATGGCCGCCTCAGGACTGATGCCGGGCTCGAATTGCGCGAGCCCGGCGCTGGCCGTTGCGTGCAGAGCGGAACCGGATGACGAATTTTGTTCAATCGCGGCAAAGCGCGCAAGTATCCGCTGACAGATCTCGTGCGCATCCACTCGCGTTGCAGCAAACAACAACACTGCAAATTCTTCGCCAACCAGCCGGATGGCGATGTCGCCAGAGCGTACCGATTCGCGCATGACATTGGCAAAAACCTGAATCACGCAGTTGCCGGAATCTACCCCATGCACTGCGTTGATTTGCGAAAAGTGATCGAGCTTGAAGAGCGCAAGACAACCCGCCTTGCCCGCCGCCAACCCGCGGGCCAGATCCTGATCGAACACGCGGCGGTTGGCAAGCCCGGTCAGGGGGTCAATCATCGCATGGCGCGTGATATCATCGACCAGCGCATGGCGATCGGTAATATCGCGAATGATGATCAGCGTGCCGCAAACACGTGCCAGATGGTCGCAGATCGCGCGGGTGCTGCCTTCAACCCACAAAACGTGCCCATCTTTGCGCAACGCGCGGAACTCGGTTGTCGCTGCCGCGTCCTTTGACGCCAGAATGGCGTGGCGGCCGGCCCGCACGGCCGGGGCATCGCGTGGGTGGACCAGGTCGAAAAACGATCGCCCGACCAATTCCTCCGGCAAATAACCCCACAGCCGCGCCACTGAAGGAGACGCGAATCGGATCGTGCCATCGATGCGTAGCCGGATAATCACATCGCTCGACCGTTCGACGATCAACCGGTGCAGCGCTTCGGCGGCAAACACCCGGTCCAGCAGTCGGTGGCGTGCGCTGCATTCCTCTGCCAGCAACAACAGGACCGCGACGATGCACGCAAAATACAACTGGAGGATTTCGAATTTCAGCTCGATGCTGACATGCAACAGCGTGGTCGGGCCAAGGCCTGCAAACGACATGGTCAGCCCGACAGTGATCGTGATGATCGCCGCACACATAGCGCCAAACCGGCCCAGCCGTAACACGGCGGCGACCATCGCAATCATGGGCAAGAGCACCAGCGGCGCGACATTCTGGCCAAATGTGATCGCTGATGTCAGCAAAACCGCGCACAACAGCACAGCCGCCTCTCGCATGTCAGGTAACGTCGCCGAGCGCAGCCATTTCAAACCCTCGCCGCGCATGACCAGCAGGAGCGGAGGCGAAAACGCCACAAAACCAAGCGCATGCGACGCAAACCAGTCACGCCACGCCAAGTCATATGCCATGCCGCTGGCCCAGTGAATAACCGCAGCGGCGGGCACAGCGGTGACCCCGGGCACCAACAGCCCGGCAACACCCAGAAACCACATGATCTCTTTAACCGACTGCAACCGCCCAAAGTGTGGATAGCATTTCTTGACGAGCGCGGCCGCCGTGCCGGCCTCGATCACCCCGAGCAGCGACAGGGGAAAGGCGGCCTTTGCGCCAAAGCCAAACCACACGATCGCCATGGCCCCGATCGGCACCGCGCCAATCAGGTACGCGACCCAATACCGGCGCGGCGTCGTGATCAGCTGGACAAACAGCACCGCCCCGGCAAACCACACGATCGCCACCCCGTGGTCGAATCGCGACAGCACCAGCCCAAGTGCCATGGCCAGGAAATAGCCCACCAACAACCGGCCAAAGGCGATCAGGGGTCCGGGGCGAAAGGACATCATCGGAAGTGCGTAGTCCAATTTCGCTGTCGTTGGGCCGCATGCCGGGCGACCGGTAACCACCATAATGGCGTTAATATGTGGACATTCCGTATACTTGCCACATGGAAATTTGGCGCGATGTGGCAGGCGCGCAACCCGGGGTCAGGCTCAAATTGTGGTCATCGCCCTCTTCAGGTCAGGACCTGGCTGCCCGCCAGGACCCCCCGACGCACCTGATCGCGCTCCATGCTTTCGAACAGCGCGGTGAAATTGCCTTCGCCAAAGCCTTCATCGCGTTTGCGCTGAATAAATTCGAAAAACACCGGGCCGATCTGCGATTCCGAAAAGATCTGCAGCAGCAGGCGCGGATCACCCGCAGTCGTCGACCCGTCGAGCAGGATGCCGCGCGATTGCAGATCTGCCACCGGTTCACCATGCCCGGGCAACCGTTCGTCCAGCATTTCATAATACGTGGCTGGCGGCGCGGTCATGAATGGAGTGCCAATGGCCTTTAACCGATCCCAGCCGCCGATCAGGTCATCGCACGAAAACGCGATATGCTGGATGCCTTCGCCATTGTACGCGCGCAGGAATTCGTCGATCTGGCCCCCGCCATTCTTGGCGCCCCGACCGCTTTCTTCGTTCAGCGGAATGCGGATTTTGCCATCGGGCGCGGTCATCGCTTTGCTGGTCAGACCGGTATATTCGCCCTTGATGTCGAAATGGCGGATCTCGCGAAAGCCGCACACGCGTTCGTAAAAGGCGGCCCAATGCGCCATGCGCCCGCCGTAAACATTGTGCGTCAGGTGGTCGATCGTACGAAAACCCGCTCCCACCGGGGCTCGGTCGACGCCAGGCAGATAAACGAAATCGATGTCGTAGATCGACAGGTTCTGGTCCAGACGATCGCCCCCGTACCGATCGATCAGGTAAATGATCGATCCGCCGATGCCGCGGATCGCGGGCAGGCGCAGTTCCATCAGCCCGGTTGGGACTTCGATCGGCTCAGCGCCGCGTGCGATCGCGGTAGCGTAGGCTTTTGCCGCGTCGCGCACGCGCCAGCCCATGCCACAGGCCGAAGCGCCATGTTCACCGGCGAAATACGCGGCGGGGCTGCACGGTTCGTAATTGGCAATCAGGTTGATGCCGCCCTGGCGCCACAACTGCACCCGTTTTGACCGATGGTTGGCGATATGGGTAAAACCCATGCGCGCAAACACCGGTTCCAGCACGCCCGGTTCGGGCGCGGAAAACTCGATGAACTCGAACCCGTCAAGGCCGAGCGGATTTTCAAACAGGTCTGTCGATGGTGCGGGATCGGACATACGGGGCGCTCCTTGTAAGTCGATATTACACCCAACTTGCGTGCGAAGTCTGCGCGATTTGCCGCACCATCCTCACCCACTATGCGTATATCTTGCACTTTATTGGATATTATTGCATAAATGACGCATGGACCACACCGACCGAAAAATTCTCGCACAAATCCAGACTGATTCATCGCTGTCGCACGCGCAACTGGGTGATCTGGTGCATTTGTCCGCCAGCCAGGTGTCGCGCCGCATCGCCCGGATGCAACACGACGGCCCGATACGCAAACAAGTGGCCATTCTCGATGAGGAACACCTGGGCCTGACTGTCGAGGCCTATGTGTCAATCACGCTGAAGTCCTATTCGCGGCTGGTGGTCAGCGGGTTCCATGACCGCGTCTGCGCACTGCCCCAGGTGGTCGAATGCTGCGCCACGACTGGCGATGCCGATTATCTGCTGCGGATTGTGTCGCACAACCTGAAAAGCCTGTCGCACCTGATCAACGAGGCCTTGCTCGGCCACGGCGATGTCGCCAAGGTGCGATCGAGCATCACCCTTGACGTGATCAAGCGCACGACAGCGCTGCCCTTGGAACAAGCTTATGCACCAGGCCGATCATGACTGACGCCACCCCGGTGCACAACGACCGGACCGATCGTGAAACCATGGTCGGCATGCGCGGCGGGCCCGGCAGCGTGTCTGTGCGCCATTTCCGGTTCGATGGTGCGGGCGCACCGGCGCGGTTCCTGATTCTGGACATCCCGCCCGGCGCTGCCGAAGGTGTGCACACCCACCGCACCGACGATGCCAATGGCATCGGCGCCTATGACGAGTTCTATTACATCATCGCCGGCAACGGGCTGATGACATTGGGGTCGGATACGTTTGCAGTGGGCGCAGGCGATTACCTGCATGCCCCGTTGAACGTGCCGCGTGGGCTGGCCAACACCGCGCCCGATTGTGCGCTCAAAGTGCACCTGACAGTGGTGTTGCGGGAACCAATCGGGCCTGGCAGCATTTCAGCCTAAGCACTACGGCGATTCCCGCATAGCTGACCGCAAGCTTTGGGCCTGGCAGCCTGTCGCGACGGCCACCCCGATCGCGGCGATCATAGTCCGCATAGCGACCATCGCTACGGACGATAAGACTGGGTCACGGCGATCAGAGCAATCCGATCAAGCCGTCCCAACACAATGAAATACAATGATAAAATCATTCATGACAAGTGTGCTGGCACTGCCCGCATTGGGTGCGACGCTGGCATTGGCCGTGTCCGCCCCTGCCGAGGCGCACCATTATCGCCATTACCAGTCGGGCCAGGCAATTGCCTGCGGTTCAACAAGACCACGGGCAGCGTTGCGGGCGCGGTCGGCGGCGGCCTGCTCGGCCATGCAATCATTGGTGGACCCGGCGGATTGCTGGTCGGCGCAGCAGCGGGCGGCCTTGCCGGGCACGAACTGGCGCATAACCGACGCAAACTACGCTGATCCACGATTCGATCAGCGTAGTTTGGCTATGCCCAGTTGATCGAGCCTGGCGCGATCTTTCACCGATTCTTCGCTACGAGTCAGGGCTTTGGCGATCGCTTTGAGCGCCATGCCCTTTTTCGCAAACTGATGCAGTTTCTGGATCTCTTCGGGAGTCCAGGCCTGGCGGTGGCGTTC
>JAYTHT010000223.1:0-1417 GCA_043732365.1 Novosphingobium sp.
CGATTTCGGGCCGGAGCGGCACCCGGGCGAATTCGTGTTTGTGCCCGAAACGCCCGATGCGCCCGAAGGCCACGGCTGGCTGATCGGGCTGGTCGTCGATATCAGCCATCGCACGACCGATTGCGTGATTATCGATGCGCGCGATTTCACCGGGACACCCGTGGCCGTGATTCACTTGCCGCATCGCATACCGCCCGGCTTTCATGGTAACTGGATTTCCTGATGGACTGGCTGCGCAAACATGGGCCGACGATCGCCGTGGAGGTCCTGATCAATCTGGTCGCGCCGGTGATCATCTTTGACCTGGTGCACGGCCAGTACGGCGATGTGGGGGGATTGCTCGCCTCATCAGGCCCGCCGCTGGTGTGGTCGGTTGGCGGGCTGGTGCGGAACGGACGGCTGGATGCGCTGTCGATCATGGTGCTGGCCGGGATCGCACTGTCGTTGATCGCGTTGGTCGGCGGGGGATCGGCGCAGTTTCTGCAATTGCGTGAAAAACTCGTCACATTCCTGATTGCGCTCGCCTTTCTGGGTTCGGCAGCCATCGGTCGACCCTTGATCGGCCCGCTCGCCCGCGCAACCGTGGCGCGCGAATCGACCGAAGCGCTGGCGCGGTTTGATATGGCGCGCGGGGCCGGGCGGCTGAACCGGATGATCATGGTGATGACTCTGGTCTGGGGCTTTGGCCTGCTCGCCGATTTCGCGGTATCGGTGGCGCTGATCGAAACGCTGAGCATCGCCCAGTACCTAGTTGTCGGGCCGATCATCGGCTATGCCATGATTGGCGGGCTGACGCTGTGGACGATGTTTTATCGCCGCCGCACACGCCGGGGCATGGCATCCACGGCGGATTGAAAAGGGCGCTGCGCCACGGGGCAAATCCGCCATCGCGCGTGGCCGATGGGTTTGATGCAACACAAGCTGTTTTCGGGAAGTCGGTACCGACTTCGAAACTCGCTCTTTCGCGAGTTTCGGGTCAGATAGACTGCTCGGCCTCGATCATGCGTTCCAGCCGATTGCGAAATCGCAACGGGCCCGCATCGGTGGCGATAGAGATATGCGGATCCGTCGCAGTGTCCATGCCGCGCTGGACTTCATTCAGCACCGCCAGATCTTCGGAAAACGCGGCCAGCACCGCCGCCGACATCGTGACCGACAGGTCGGCGTCGGCCGAGCGGACGTTGCGCATCTGGAACCAGTAATACCGGCTGCGGCCCGCGGTCTCCGGCGTAATGAAATTGTACGAATCCATCAGGAACGCGCGCGGGTTGGCTTCTGCATTAGCGTGATCGCCGCCTTCGCCGGCGGGCACGAACACAGCCTTGATCACTGCCAATGCGGGATAGCGGACCTCGTAGTGTTGCAGGCGGTCGGCATTGCCGCCGAACGGAACCAGATCGCGATAGAACGGCGCAAC
>JAYTHT010000224.1:0-5013 GCA_043732365.1 Novosphingobium sp.
AATTTTTTCTGCTGTTTCCACACCGTCGCAAACCAGCCGCCGTTCCACAGCCCTGCGCTGACCCCGGCAGTGCCATCGCACGACGCCCACACGGTGCCCGTCTGACGCCCGGCGAACCACGGCGCTGCATCGTGCGCTTTCAGCCACGCCCTGGCCTGGCTGCGCTGCGGGGCGACGAATTCAGCGGTTTCGACTGCATAGGCCAGCAACGCGGCATTGGCACCTTTGTCATGCGCAAGATGCGCCAGCGCGCTTTCGGCGGCGACCAGTTCGCCGGGATTGCCGCGCGGCGCCGGGCCGCGCGACGATTGGGCGTTTGACAGCGTCGGCGCCAGGACCATGCCCAGCGCGCTCAACAGAGCAAAGGTGCGGTTGATCACGCCGCGATCAGATCGCGTCGTCGGGCAGATCGATCCCCGAATTGCGATACGCAGCCACCAGCGCGTTGCGCAACAACACGGCAATCGTCATCGGCCCGACCCCGCCCGGCACCGGGGTGATCGCCCCTGCCACCGCGCTCGCGCCCGCAAAGTCGACATCGCCCACCAGCCGCGTTTTGCCCGGCTCTGCGCCGGGCACGCGGTTTATGCCGACGTCGATCACGGTTGCACCCGGCTTGATCCAGTCGCCTTTGACCATTTCGGGCCGACCAACCGCGGCCACGACGATATCGGCACGACGCACCACTTCGGCCAGATTGCGCGTACGGCTATGCGCGACAGTCACCGTGCAGCTTTGCGCGATCAACAATTGCGCCATCGGCTTGCCGACGATGTTCGACCGCCCGATGACCACCGCATCCAGCCCCGCCAAACCGCCCTGCCGGTCCCTGCCCAGCCGATCCTGCAGCAGCATCAGGCACCCCAGCGGCGTGCACGGCACAAAGCCCGGTTGCCCCACCGCCAATCGCCCGGCGTTGATCACATGAAAGCCATCGACGTCTTTGTCCGGGCTGATCGTGGCGATGACTTTGCCCTCGTCGCAATGCGCGGGCAGCGGCAGTTGAACGAGAATACCATCAACTGTCGGATCGGCATTGAGCGTTTCGACCAGCGCGATCAGATCGGCCTCTGGCGTGTCGGCAGGCAGGCGGTGTTCAAACCCGGCCATGCCCGCCGCCAGCGTCGCCTTGCCTTTGGACCGGACATAGACCTGGCTCGCCGGGTCTTCGCCGACCAGCACCACCGCCAGCCCGGCTTTGCGACCCGTGCGCGCGGTGAATTCGGCGGCCAGCGCGCCGACCCGGTCGCGCAGCCCCTGGGCAAAGGCTTTGCCGTCGATCAGAGCCGCTGTCATCAGTACCCCGACATGGCCAGGCCGCGCAGCAAGAGCGACAGCAGTTGCAACCCGACGATCAGCACCAGCGGCGAAAAATCGATCGCACCGGTTGCCGGCATCACGCGCCGGATCGGCCCGAGCACCGGCTCGAGCAACGCGTTCAGCGAACGATAAATCGTCCCCACCACTTCATTGCGCGGACTGACCACATTGAACGCCATCAACAGTCCGATGATGAACTGGATAATGACGATCGTGGTGACCACGCTGATCAGCAGATCGACCATCTGGACAAGAGTATATAGCAACACGGCCAGGCTTCCTTTGGATCAGGCGCGGATCAGCGTTCCGGCGCCGCGCGCGGTGAATATTTCCAGCAACATGGCATGCGGCACGCGCCCATCGAGCACAACCGCCGCCTCGCACCCGGCCTCGACCGCCAGCACGCATGTTTCCAGTTTGGGGATCATGCCGCCGCTGATCGTGCCATCGGCGGCCAGTGCGGCAATGTCGGCCGGGTTCAGATCGGTCAGCAGCATCTTGTTCTTGTCGAGCACGCCGGGCACATCGGTCAGCAGGAACAACCGTGCCGCGCCCAGTTCCGCCGCGATTGCGCCAGCCATCGTGTCGGCGTTGATATTGTAGGTACAGCCATCTTCGCCCACGCCGATCGGCGCGATCACCGGGATCATCCCGGCGGCAGAGGCGGTATGGATGATCGTCGGATCGATCTTGGACGGTTCGCCGACAAAACCCAGATCGACCGACAAACAATCGCCGCTGTCGGGATCAATAATCGTTTTCTCGACTTTGGTCGCAGTGATCAACCCGGCGTCCTTGCCCGAAATGCCCAGGGCCTTGCCGCCTGCCGCCGCGATCCAGCTGACCAGTTCCTTGTTGATCCGGCCCGACAAGACCATTTCGGCAATCTCGGCGGTTTCCGCGTCGGTTACGCGCAGACCATCGATAAACCGTGATTCGATGCCGAGCTTTTTCAGCATCGCGCCGATTTGCGGGCCACCGCCGTGCACGACCACCGGATTGATCCCGATCGCTTTCATCAACACGACATCTTGCGCAAAATCGTGCTGCGCGGCGGGGTCGCCCATTGCATGGCCGCCGTATTTCACGACGAAAGTCTTGCCCGCATAGCGCTGCAGATAAGGCAATGCCTCGATCAGCGTTTCCGCCTTGTCGAGCATCGCCTGGCGATACACGTCGTTGCTGTCGATATTCGTCGCCATGATGGTCCGCGCCATTACCCGTTTGCAGATGAAAGAGAAATGAAATCCGTGGTTATTGGTCCATCGCCCGGCCCAATTTTACCGCCAACCACACCAATATCGGCACCATGACCGTCGATAAGACCACCTTTGCGATAATCTGGCTGCCCATCATCATGCCCAGCGGCAATATGTGACCATCGGCGCCGGCCACACCCCAAAACGACAAAGTTATGAAAATCACCGTATCAACGACTTGGCTAAGCAGGCTGGCGAGCCATGCGCGTACCACCAGCAACCGGCCCATGCCGTGCCCGGCCAGCCGCGCAAGAACGAACACATTCAGCGTTTGCGACACCCCGTACGAACACAGTCCGGCAAATTGCATCCGCGCGCCCTGCCCCAGAATCAGCGCAAACTGGGGCTGATACGCCCACACCGGTGCGGGCGGCACAATGTCGATCACCGTGCGGATCAGGATCATCGACAGGATCAGCGGGACAAAGCCATAACGCACCATGCGTTGCGCAACCGCTGTCCCATGCAATTCGTTGACCGCACTGGCCAGCACGATCAGCAGCAGGAACGCAAATATCCCGCTTTCCACAGTCATCCGCCCGATCACCGGCCACACCCCGACATCGGCCAGTTTTGCCCCCAGTATGCCGGCGAGCACCGCCATCCCGCCATAGATCAGTGCGAACAGGAACAACGAGCGGGGCACGGCGATGGCGGAAGGTGTAGCGCCGGAAGGTGTTTGCATGACACGGCGATAGCGGATTTTGACCGCGTACCAAATTGCCTTTACCCCAAACCGCGTTTAGCCGCCCCAACCTCCTTGCTGTCGCATCCGGAGCACGCATGCAAATACTATCCAGCTTTGCCGGAATGCTGCTCATCGCGTCAATCGCGGTCGCGCTGTCGCACAACCGGCGCGCCATTCGCCTGCGCGTGGTGGTGCCTGCATTTGCGCTGCAAGTTGGGGTGGCCGCGCTGGTGCTGCGCTTTCCGCCGGGCAAAGTGGCACTGGAGGGTGCGGCGCATGGTGTGGAAAGCCTGCTGGGTTATGCCCGTGCCGGGGTCACATTCCTGTTCGGTCCGCTCGCCGCGCCCGAAATCGGCGGACACAGCTTTGTCATTTCCGCGCTGCCGACGATCGTGTTTTTCGCCTCGCTGATCTCGATCCTGTATTACCTGGGCGTGATGCAGCAAGTGATCCGCTGGATCGGGGGCGCGCTGGCGGCGATCACCGGGATCAGCCGCGTCGAGGCGTTATGCGCGGCGGCCAATATCTTTGTCGGGCAGAGCGAATCGCCGCTGGTCATCCGGCCCTATCTGGCAGGGCTCGCGCCCGCACAGATGTTTACCGTGATGACCGTGGGCATGGCGGGGGTCGCAGGGACGATCCTGGCCGCATATGCGGCAATGGGTATCCGTATCGATTACCTGGTCGCCGCCGCGTTCATGTCGGCGCCGGGCGGCGTGTTGATGGCCAAACTGATGTACCCCGACGAACCGCCCGCACTGGCGCAGATCCCCGGCGATACAACCCTGTCCGATCCGCACGAGCCGATTGTGGTTGACGCAGGCGATGGTGAAGACCGCCCCGCCAACCTGATCATGGCCGCCGCCCAGGGCGCACAGACAGGTGTGCGGCTGGCGGTTGCGGTGGGCGCGATGGTGCTGGCATTTGTGGCGCTGGTGGCGCTGGCCAATGGGCTGCTCGGCTGGCTGGGCGGGTTTATCGGGTATCCTGGCCTGGCGTTTCAGCAGATTATCGGCACGGTGTTTGCGCCGGTGTTCCGTCTGCTCGGCGCGCCCGACTGGCGCGAGGCGGAAATTGCCGGCGGCATGTTCGGCACCAAGATCGTGCTTAACGAATTCGTCGCGTTCATCGACCTGGGCGCGGTCAAGGGCCTGAGCGCGCAAACCGTCGCGATCGTCACGTTTGCGCTGTGCGGTTTTGCCAATTTCAGCTCGATCGCGATCCAGATGGCCGTCGCGGGCGGCCTTGCGCCCAACCAGCGCCCGGTCATCGCCCGTCTGGGTCTGCGCGCGCTGATCGCCGGCGCGCTCAGCAATCTGATGAGCGCGGCTCTGGCGGGCTTGTTTTTAAGCGTTTAGGGCGAGCGCAAACGGTCGCGGCTCAAACAGATCCACCCAACGCCGCTGGCAGCAGGTCAACCGCGCGCGCCAGTTCCTCGTCCAGGTGCCCCAGCAAATTGGTCCAGTCGTGCAATCCCGCCGGCGGCTCGGGCCCGTCCGATATCCCGCGCAACCCCATCAACGGGACGCCAAACACCGCGCAGACCCGCGCCAGGGCAAATGTTTCCATGTCGACCATATCGGCGTCGATCGCGCCATAGCCCGCGCCCGACAAGACATTGCCCCCGGTCGACAGCCGCGCCGCAGCAATCGGCAATGGCGTTACCAGCGGGATATCGACCGGATGATCGACAAACGGCGTCACGCCTTTGGTGAAACCGAACGGCGATGCGTCGATATCGCGCCA
>JAYTHT010000225.1:0-5003 GCA_043732365.1 Novosphingobium sp.
TATTGGGTGGAATCGCGCTGCCCGGTGCCGGGCGTGGGATGGGCATAGACGTTGTTATCCAGTTCCACCTCAAGATAGGCGGCGACGCCGGGTGAAACCGCCTGCGCCAGGCGGGCTTTACCCTCCAGATAATTGAAATCGCGATACGACAGATCGATCGGCACGGTGTTCAGATCCCGTGCGATATAGCGATATCGGTCAAGATGCCCCGATAATGTCACGCGTGTGCGATCAAACGCCTTGTCCAGTTTCAGATTGGCTGTGACCTGGCCATAGGCGACCGGCTTTGCGCCAAACAGCGTGTCGCCAGACGATCCGCGCGGTTCGATATTGCTGGATACCATGGCATCGGCGGACAGGTTCAGTTGGCGGTCAAGGTCAAACCGACCATCGAAGCCGATGGCCCCGGTTTCGACGTTTTCGCTGACATGTTTGGCATAACGATCGATTTCGCCGCGCGCGATCACGTTCAACTCGTTGTGCGCCCATTGCGACCGTGCCGTAATCTGGGGGCGCACGGTGATCGAGGCGTCGCCGTCCTTGATGTCGCTGCGCGCGTAAATGTTGTCGTTGTACGCCGCATCTGCGGTCAGCGTGGGGTACAGCAGGAATGACCCCGCAGGCACGCCGGGCTGATCATATTCGGGGCGAAGTCGCGATGCGGCGGTGTCGTTTTCCATGCGCGTGTCGACGATCTGTTGCGCCATGATCTGACCCGGCGCGGCCAGCGCACACAGTGCCAGCCCGGAACGCAACGCGGTGTTCAGCCGGGTGTGGTGACACCGAATTCCCTGGCCCTGATTTCCCTGTCCCAAATGCAGCGCACGCCAACCACCCATCGAATGCCTCCAGAACCTTACCCGTCAGGCCGGAATCCTGCCTGTAAAGGAGCGCGCTTCAGGTATCACCGATGGCTCTGGCTGTGCGGTCAATTAGCCCCGTATCCGAGTTAATACTGAGGGGTTTTCCCCGTGCAGGGGCCAAGCCGGGTTTCATTCCGCAAAGTTAAATACGTAATACTACGATGCAACGGCGGTTAACCAGCGTGGGCAAGTTTTTATTGGCGTGTTTGGCGCAACTTGGGCGGATGAACAACCACCCACACGCATCTGTGATGCATCGTATCAACCCGCGCAGCCTGACGGCGGGCACGATCGTGCGGGGCGCACAAATCGCTCTGCTGGCGATTGGCGGCTGGGCGATGCCGGGCTATTTCAGCGGCAGGATTACCGATGAACAGGCGGCGCGCGTGGCGCTGGCGCTGGGGATCATGGTGCTGGTCGCCGCGCCGCGCCATCGCGGGGTGCATTTGCTCGGCGCGGTGGCGATCTGGCTGACCACGTGCGAATTTCTGGCCGCCAGCCGCACTGGCGAATTTGCGCTGTGGCGCTGGGCGGTGGCGCTTGCCACATTGGCGCTGATCATGATCCTGACCCGGTTGCCCCAATTCCGCGCGGTTGCGCGGGTCAATCCCTGGCGTCAACTGGGTGATGGCATCCGGCCATATCACGCTTCGCCGGCAAATGCCGCTATCGAGGGGCGCGGGCGGTGGACTTCGTCGCCGCCTAGAGCAGCCTGTTCTAACCGCGCCCGATAATGGCCAAGCAGGCGATCGATCCACGCAGCGGGATCCAGCGCCAGCGCGGGGCTTTGCGCAAAGGCCGCTCTGCTCATCGCGCGAATTGCGGCGTTATCAGTGGCCAGCCGGCGCAATAACGCGGCGAAGGCCGACGTTTCCCGGGGTTCGACCGTTGCGCCTGCGCCCATCTTCGTGATGTCGGCGGCCAGCAGCGCACTGGGCGGCAAAATTACCGGAACCCCACTGCGCAGCGCCTCCATCGCGACCAGGCCAAACGGTTCGGGATAGCGGCTGGGCATGACCAACAGACGCGCGCGCCGGGCCAGCAGGGCAATCGCGGCGGGGTCCTGGCGCCCATCGAATACCGCCTCTGGATACATCGTGCGCAATTGTGCCGCCATCGCGCCGTCGCCGACCACGCGGATCGGCACCCCGGCAATGCGCGCGGCGGCGAGCGCCAGGTCGGCGCCCTTGGTCGCTTCCAGCCGGCCGACAAACAGCACGTCCTGATTGATTTCGGCGCGAATTCTCGTCGTGCTCCACGGCATGATCGGGTTGGGCAGCACGTTGATCGCGCGGGCGGGAATGCCGCCACGTATCAGCGCGGGGACCATGGCGGCGTGGATCGCCAGCACCGGCGGGCTATCGTCCGGGGATAGCACCGTGCGCTGGATCAGGGCGCGGCCCAGTCTCCACAATTTCTGAGCCCGACCGCGCCGGTCGCACCCGGCCAGACAACATGACAGGCCCAGCGGGGTGCGCGCACACGGCGTGCCGGTGGTCATGTCTGCATAGGCGCCGTTGGGGCACACCAGAAAGAAATCGTGCGCCGAAATGACCATGCGATCGCGCACCGGAGCCAGCGCGGAAAAGATCGCGGGCGACAGGATCTGCGACCAGCCATGCACATGATAGACTGTGCCGGGCGTATCATGCGCGGCGATAAAGCCGCGCACCATGGCCAGCGCGGCCCGGTTCCACCACCCGGTGATCAGTGCATCGCTGGCACCGCGCGCGAGCAGTCGTGCCTGGCCCAGCCCGATCGCGGTGATTGCGCGATGACCAACGCCATGTGTCGGGGGCACATCGCCCGACAGGAATGTGACCGGGTAGCCCGCTTGCGCAAAGCCGATCGCCGATTGGACTGCCAGCGCGCTGGCCCCGCCAAGCGGGTGCGACAGGTCGTTGATGATGACGATCCGGTCTATGTCGCGGTGCGAAATCATGCCGGGGTACCTGTGCCAACCGCGGTGATGATCCGTTGGGCCAGCTGCGCAACATCGGCGCGGGTCATCGCAACCAGCTGGTCCAATTGCACCCGATCGACCCCGATCGCCAGCGCGCGGTTGGTCAGCGCGGTCAGGGTGACTGGATCGAGATCGGCGCAATCGGCAAGGAACGCCTCGCGCCCCGCGAGCGCGAAGAAACTGTCCAGTTTTACATCCCATTTCAGGCCGATCGCGGGGATCGCAAACGAATGGGCCAGAATGCAGGCATGCATGCGATGCGCGATGATCACATCGCAACCGGTGATGAAATCGACCAGATCGGCTGGCGTACCAAAGGCCGGCGCGATTGTGGCGGGCGTTACTGGCGGCTCGCCGCCGGGCGTTGTCCGCGGCTCGCCGCCAATTGAGGCTGCGCACCATTCCGCGCCATGGCGGCCGAGAAACGCGCGGTCTTCGGGGCTGCCATTGGTGAACAGCACGACGCGCAGGCCCGCTGCGACCAGCGCGCGTGTGGCGGCGTGATACCATGTGCGAAAATCGACGGTCGGCGGCGGGCCGCTGGCATGATAGCGCACAGCCAGTGGCGATGTGATGCACAGCCCGACGACCACAGGTCTGGCCACGGGCATTTCAGTGTCACAGGACCTGTCCCGCCGAGGTGGATCGAAATGATACCGCGCCAGCAGCCCCGGATCGCCCGCCAGTCCCGCCGGGGGCAGTCCGTGGGGTTCGAGCAGATCGCGCCACGCCTGTTGCGATCGCGGATCTCGCACCGAGGCAACGATCAGCGGCGCGCCACGCAAGGCGCGGACAAACAATTGATGCCCGGTGCGCGACCAGCGGCGATTGACCCCGACCGCATGGACCGCGACCGGCAATCGCGCACGCGCCACTTCACCCAGGGCCCCTGCCAGCTTCATCGGAAAATTGAGATCGCTGTCGGTCAGCAGATTGCCGCCGCCGACGACCACCGCATCGACCCCGGCCAGCCGATCGTGGACGTGGCGGCGCAGTCGCATTTGCACCAGGGCGGCCAGGGCCACACGCACCGCATAGCGCCGGGCCCAGCGCGGCAAAGCCTCCAGCAGCGCGATCACCCGGCCGCGCCGGCTGGGTCCATGGCCGCGATAATGCGCGCGCCCGGCCAGGTCGATCGCGACGACTTCGACCCCAGGCAGCGCAAACGCAAGTTCGCGTTCCAGGCATTCGGACAGCAGCCCATCGCCCAGATTAGGGCTGAACTTGACATTCAGCAGCGCGATTTTCATGCCGGAAAGACCCAGCCCGGAATGACCCACCCCGGAATAGTCAGACGTCGAGCAGGGATAACGGGGCAGGGCGTGCCGGTGTCATCACGCGACGCGCGCAAGGCGCAGCGACGCAAAAAGGAATCCGATGTGGCCATGGCGCTGACTTTGCCAATGACCGGCACAGCGGCAAGCAGGAATAGCGCCGCTTCGGCCCGGTTTCGGAGGCTTTGCTCGCAATTCGCGCTCAGGTTCCGGTTCGGGCTTGCGCTTAGGGTTTCAGGCCACCGCCCAGCACTTCATACAGCGCCACCATATTCGTCGCCTTTTCAAGCCGCACCCCGACCAGCGATTGGCGTGCGGCATACATCGTGCGCGCGGCATCGAGCGCGGCCAGCCATGTATCGACGCCATTGCGATACCGGTCGTTGGTGATCGCGGCGGCCCGTTCCGCGCTGGTGACATAGGCCTGTTGCGCCGACAGCTGTTCGTCAATCGTGCCGCGCCGGGCCAGCGCGTTGGCCACGTCGCTGAATGCGTTCTGCACGGCCCCTTCATAGGCTGCGATCGCCGCGTCGTGTCGCGCCCGCGCCGCGGCAAGATTGCCCGCTTTGGCACCGCCATCGAATAGCGTCTGGGTGACCCTGCCCGCCAGGCTCCAGTTGAACACGCCGCCCTGATCAAACAGCCCGCCCAGCGAACTGCTGGCCAGGCCAGCAAGGCTGGTCAGCGAAATGGTGGGGAACATCGCGGCGCGCGCGGCGCCGATATTGGCATTGGCCGCCATCAGCTGGTGTTCTGCCGACAGCACGTCGGGCCGCCGCAACAGCACCGCCGAGGTCAGCCCGACCGGCAATGTGGGCATTACCGCATCGCCCTGACCGAGCGTGTCTGGCAGATCCGCATCGGCGACGGGCGCGCCAACCAGCAGTGTCAGCGCGTTTTTCG
>JAYTHT010000226.1:0-1406 GCA_043732365.1 Novosphingobium sp.
CGCATCGCAAAACGTCGCAAAGTCGGCAAAGCGGCGTGGCTGCGCATCATCATTGGGCGTCGGGTCATTGGGCGTTGGCACGAGTGCCGTCGCATCGCGGGCGGCTTCGGAAACGGTCATCTGCTACCCCGGGGTCAATTTGCAGTTTCTATTAACGGGTCCAACGCACAAACACGTACATCAGGCCATCGTCCTCCTTTATCCGGGACTGTGGCACGAATAAGGCGCGATGATGGACGATGATGACGCAGAACCCGCTCCCGCCAGGAAAAGTGGTGGTTCCGCCGGGAAAAATGAGGCCAGGAAATGGCAGCAGAAACAGCGCAAAGTCATGCGACCGCTCGACGCGCGTCAGATCGACGAAATGGCGCTGGGCTATGTCGCGCGGTTTGCGACGAGCTCGGGTCGGTTGACCGCGTATCTGAAGCGCAAGATCAGGGAACGCGGCTGGGATGGCGATGCGCCCGTCGACCTGGCGAGCGTAGCCGAACGGCTGGTCGAACTGGGCTATATCGATGATGCCGGGTTTGCGCAGGCGCGCGGCGCGGGGCTGATGCGCCGGGGTTATGGCCAGCGCCGCATTGCCGAAACGCTGACCCGCGACGGCATCGATGCGCCGCTGATCGTCAAAGCCGGGGGCAATGAACTGGAACGGCGCACCGCTGCGCTGGAATTTGCGCGGCGACGGCGGTTGGGGCCATTTGGGCGCGGTTCATCCTTTGACAGCGATGGCGCGGGGGAGGATAGCCCACCGGCACGGCTTGATCCTGCAACGCGGACGCGGCAGGTCGCGGCAATGATGCGCGCGGGCCATCCGCTTGCATCGGCCCGCGCGATGGTCGAGGCGTTGAATGGTATTGCGGCACAGGAATGGGTGGATGAAGCCGATGATTCGTAAAATGTTCACGGGACTAACCGGGTTCGTTGCCGCAGGCACAATGCTGGCAGGGGTCGCGGCCTGTTCGCCTGTCGCGGCCAGTGGTGCGGCAAATAGCGCCGCGCCTGTCGCGCCGCATCTCCATCCGATTTCGGGTCTGGCGGTGATCCCCTTGACAGTCACGACCGCCACAGGCCCCCACACGTTTCAGGTCGAAGTCGCCGCGACCGGGTCCGAACAGGAACGCGGTTTGATGTTCCGCACCGCGATGGGCGCCGATGACGGCATGATTTTCCCCTCCAGCCCGCCAAAACGCACCGCATTCTGGATGAAGAACACGGTGATCGGGCTCGACATCATTTATATCGGCGCAGATCACAAAGTGCTGAATATCGCGGCCAATGCAGTGCCCTATGATGAAACCCCGCTGCCATCGGCGGGCGAAGTCGCAGGCGTGCTGGAATTGGGCGCAGGCCGCGCGGCGCAGCTTGGCATTGGTCAAGGCGATACCGTTCGCTGGTAATTAAGC
>JAYTHT010000227.1:0-4982 GCA_043732365.1 Novosphingobium sp.
TGGCGCCAACCACCGGTTTATCACCAATGGTCAGGCGACCGCGCTGACCCCGCGGTATTCGCCCAATTACCGCCAGATCGCGTATCTCAGCTATCTCGACGGGCGGCCGCGCATTTATGTCTATGACATCGGCAGCGGGCAACAGCATCTGGTCACGGCGACTAAAGGCCCGACATTTGCACCGCGCTGGTCACCTGATGGCAAATCCATTCTCTATTCGATGGCGATCGCGGGCAACACCGACATCTATCGCGTGCCGGCAACGGGCGGCGAATCGCACCGCCTGACCAACACGCCGGGCATCAATATCGGCGGCAGCTATTCGCCCGACGGCAACAAGATTGTGTTTGAAAGTGACCGTGGCGGTAGCCAGCAAGTCTATGTGATGAACGCCGACGGGTCGGGCCAGCACCGCATCAGTTTTCACGGTGGCCGCGCCGCCACCCCCGAATGGAGCCCGCGCGGCGACCAGATCGCGTTTACGTGCATTTGCGGCAACTTGCGTATCGCGGTGATGGACCCGCAGGGCCACGCGCTGCACTATCTGACCGACAGTTGGCAGGACGAAGCGCCGACCTGGTCGCCCAACGGCCGTATCATCCAGTTCTTTCGCACCGAAAAGGGCAGCAGTCATACCAGTATCTGGCAAGTCGACCTGACCGGACGCAATGAACGCCGCCTGAAAACGCCGGTCGATGCATCTGATCCGGCGTGGGGTCCGGTATTGCCCTGATTCGGCCTTCTGACCCTTTCCGATTGAATTTTGTCCCCGTCCAAGGCAGGTTGTCCTGGATTGACCATGGAGCTTTCCAGCATGTCGGCCAAGCTTGTAACAATCCGCTTTGCGAC
This sequence comes from Novosphingobium sp., assembly GCA_043732365.1. Classification (GTDB taxonomy): domain Bacteria; phylum Pseudomonadota; class Alphaproteobacteria; order Sphingomonadales; family Sphingomonadaceae; genus Novosphingobium. The sequence continues at coordinate 850 of JAYTHT010000227.1, forward strand.
TTTGTCGTTGCTTCTCGCCAGCGTTGGCCTGGCCGGTTGCGCACACAAACCCAAGGAATTGCCGCCGCAGCCCAGCGGCGCCGGCACCAGCACACGCGATGCGCCGCCCTATCCGACCGCGCCGCAGCCGGCCGGATCGGTGCCCGGCAGCCAGGGCGATTTCCTGGCGTCGGTGATTTCGGACACGGTCCACTTTGAGCTAGATAAATATACGATCGATAGCGAAAGCGAAGGCGTGTTGCGCAGCCAGGCGCAGTGGCTGTCAAAATACATGAACAAGACGGTGACGATCGAGGGTCATTGCGATGAACGCGGCACACGCGATTACAACCTGGCGCTGGGCGAACGCCGCGCCAATGCGGCCAAGAACACCCTAATCGGGCTGGGTATCGATGGCGGGCGCATTATGACGGTCAGCTATGGCAAGGAACGGCCGATCGCGCTGGGTTCGGACGAGGCCAGCTATGCGAAAAATCGCCGTGCGGTGACAATTACAGTTAACTGATGTTGGCCTGAGGGCAGAAATTATGACGCTGGGGCATGCAAATGCCTCGGCGTCGTGCTATATTGATGATGGCATGACAATTTTGGCGGCCAATTTATTGACCATTTTATTTCTGGGCCACTGATGACGCGCGCGACACGATCGAATGACTGGGGCTTTCCGCGCTGGGGCGGGTATGGCGGATCACGCGAAGCCAGCACGATCCGCATTTGCGACCGCGCCCGGTGTGATCAGCCGGGCAATTGCCCCGCGCCCAAATCGCCCAATTCGCCCGACCGCTGGTATTTCTGCACAACCCATGCCGCCGAATATAACTCCGGCTGGAACTACTTTGAAGGTCTGGACAAGGAAGAAGCGGCGGAGCGCGAACGCAGCGAACGCGATGAGTCGGCGGGTTGGCACCAGTCATCGTGGGCCGAATGGGGCGGATCGGGCGATGGCAGCCGCAGCCGCGATGAATTGCGCGCGCTGGAGGCCCTGGGCCTCGACCCCGACGCTGAATTCGAAGATGTGCGCAAGGCGTGGCGGACCAGGGCCAAACTGGTTCATCCCGACGTGCGCCCCGGCGACGCCGCCGCCGCGACCGAATTTCAACGCCTGCAAGTGGCATACGAAGTGCTGCGCGCCGGCGAGGATCGCCGGGCATGGAAGGGGCCCCAAGCTGGGGTTTGACCAGCCCGGGATATAATTGGCCCGGGGTCTAATTGGTCCGTGCGTGATCCGCGACTGCTGCGTCCAGCAATTGTGCGATGCGCTGGTCGTCTGGAAATCCCTCGGCGACCCACTGGTCCTCGATCTGACGCAACAGGTGTGCGACTTGCGGGCCCACGGTAATCCCGCGCGCCACGATTGCGCCGCCTTTCAACGCAAACTTTGGCGGGGTCCAATTGCGGAGCGCAGCCACGCTTTCACCTGCGATCAACAGGCGGTCGATCGCGCCGGTCGGGCCCAGCCGATAGGCGAGCGCGCGCGGATCGCCGGTTTTGCGCCCCGCTGCGCTGTCCAATCGCTTTCGTTGCGCGCCCGACAACCGCAGCCGCGCCGCAATCGTATCGACCTGGGGCGGGTCGGCGGGTAGCATCGCGGCCAGCCGTCGCAACGGATCGGGCGGCACATCGTCACGTCGTTCGGCAGCAATCAATGCGGGCAGGGCGCCAGCGTCGGCCTCGGGCAGGACCTGGGCCAGCACGCCCAGTTCGGCCATGCGCAAGACACCGGGCGCCGGATCGGGATGCGCGAGCAGGCGGATCAATTCCCACCCGACGCGTTCGCGTGACAGGCCTTTCAACCCCGGAGCAAGCTCTGCGCAGGCGGCTTCTGCCTCGGCATCGGCGGGCATCGAACCATAGCGCGCCTGAAACCGGAAATAGCGCAAGATGCGCAAGTAGTCCTCGCGGATGCGCGCATGGCCATCGCCGATAAAACGCACGCGCCGTGCCGCCAGATCCGCGCGACCGCCGAAATAGTCATCGATCGCCCCGGTGCGCGGGTCGGCGTAAAGCGCGTTGATCGTAAAATCGCGACGGCTCGCATCCGCTTGCCAGTCGGATGTAAACGCGACAGTCGCATGGCGCCCGTCGGTCGTGACATCGCGCCGCAATGTGGTGATTTCCACCGGGCCGCCGGGCAGCACGGCGGTTACCGTACCATACGCGATCCCTGTGGGTAGCGCGCGGATCTGCGCCGCCGCCAGCCGCGCCAGCACCGCATCGGGCAACAGCGTGGTGGCCATGTCGATATCCTTGATCGGTAGGTCCAACAGCGTATCGCGCACCGCGCCGCCGACCCAGCGACACAGCGATTCCCCCGCAGGATCAAGCGCAGCAACCAGCGCGGCCAGATCTTCGCGCCGGGTCCACTTCGCCGCTGGCAGCATGTCCGTCATCGATCCGGTTCCGGGCTGGATTTTGGCCAGGATTCGGACCACGCGATCCTGTGCGACAGGTTGGCAATAATCCCGCCGGTCACACCCCAGATACGATGCCCCTGCCACAGGATTTCGATATATTCGCCGCGCCGCCCGTTCCATTCCGCTGATTGGCGCCGCTGGTTGGCACTGTTCAGCATATAACCGAACGGCGGTTCGAACCATTTCGCCACTTCACCCGGATTGGGCGTGATCGCGATCTTGCCGGGCACCACCGCGACGACGGGCGTGATATCATAGCCGGTGCCAGTGCAAAACCGGTCGGTTTCGCCCACCACGCGCACTTGGGCGGGATCGATCCCCAGTTCCTCGTACGCTTCGCGCAAGGCGGCCTCGATTGCGGTTTCGCCCGGATCGATCTTGCCGCCCGGGAATGCGGCCTGCCCGGGATGCGCGCGCATCGTGGTCGGGCGCTGGATCATCAATACGCCCGGCCCATCGGGATGATCGGGCCGGTCGGTCACCGCGATCAGCACCGCCGCCGCGCGCATCGCGGTGCCCACCGGCGGGCGCCAATCGCGCCACGGTGGGCTGGTGTCCAGGGTGTGGCCTTGCGCCAGGAGCTGCCCCAGCCGATCAAACAGCGCGTCGGTCATACCGGTGGGACCAGCGCAAAACGCGCGCCCGCGCTTTCGACGCTCAGCGTGCCCAGCGGTGATATGGTGAGCGCGTATTCGATCAATTGGCCATATGTGCTGCGGTTCAGCCGCGCCTCTGTGCCGTGGCGCACGCCGAGATAAAACGCGGGCACATCCGAACTGCCCGCTGTCCGCAACGGATGATCGGGCCCAGCCAGTATCACATCGTCAGTGTTGAGCCGGAACGCCAGCACCGCGCGGCCCGTGGCGTCGTGGCGGATTTGCATGTCGGTGGCGATAAACGCGGCGTCCTCGACCACGATCGACAGGTTTTCTACCGGAGTGCGCAAATAATGCGCCCCATCGGCATCACGCACCAACAACGCGGAAAATGCACGGATCATTGCCGGGCGCGTGATCGGCCCGCCATCGTGAAACCACGACCCGTCGGCGGCGATGCGCATCAGGCTATCGCCTGTTTGCACCGGTGCCCATTGTTCGATCGGGGGCAAGCGACGCTCGGCAGCGGCCTGCGCCAGCTGGTCGAGCGTCATGGCGGCAAGTTCGGGGGGCGGAATATACGGCACGCAACCAGCCCTGCCAGATCAGGTCAACCTAGCCAAGGGCCCAACGTGCCGTGTGTGGGCAGGACCGACGGATTGGCCGTGCGGCACAACAGGCGATGGCGTTCAAACGGCCCGGGTAAGTCCCACGCGCCGGTGTGCGCGTTCGAAAAACCGAAAAAACGACCGTAATATTCCGGATCGCCGATCAGCACTTGCGGCAAAGGCGCGCGCGGATCGATTGCAGTGACGGCGGCGGTAACCAGCGCCTGGCCATAGCCTTTGCCCTGCAATGACGGCATCACCGCGACCGGGCCGACCATGATCATCGGATGACGCCGCCCGGTGGGATCGGTCAGCGCCAAGGGCCAGCACTGGATTGTGCCTGCCAGCATGGCGTTGTCATCCAGCCCGGCAAACGACAGCGCGGCCAGGCATTCGGTCCCTTCGCGCAGCCGATAGGCGGTGCGCCGGCGCCGCGCCGGTTCGAACGCAGTGTCGAGCAAGGCCTCGACCAATTCGGGGTCGACATCGGCTAGCGGAATGATCGTGGACACGCA
>JAYTHT010000228.1:0-1403 GCA_043732365.1 Novosphingobium sp.
GGTAATGCGGGCATGGGCCATCGCTTTGCCATCGGCCTGCGCGCTGACCATGCCCGCGATATTGTTGGCCTCGACATGTGCCAAGATCGGCACGTCGGCGATGATGTCCCGCCCCTGGCCGTGCAACGTGATCGGGCCACGCACCGCCGACCCGCTGATATGGCACTGCACTGTGGGGGTTATCGCCAATTTTGCGTCAAACAGGCGGACATGTCTTGGCCCAACGCGCGTCGCATGCGGCATATCGATCTGCCACAACGCCATGGGGATTTCGCGGTCGAGCAACTGCTGCAATTGAGCCAGATTGGCAACCCGGAATATCAATCCGCGAACTGGACGCCTCGGGCGTAATGGGCTGCCCCGATCAGGGCGGGGGCCCCGGCGGGACATAGTGCACCCAGCCTCTGATCAGTACCACTGTGGTCAGCGCCAATATGACGCACACGCCGGTAATCAGCCTCGCCTATTTCGGCCAATGAAAGAATTTTCCGCCCACGCAGAGAAAATGGCCGAGCAGCAAACTGGTTCCTAACGCCGGCAGGCTGATGCCGATACCCGGCATGCCTGTTTTCCTCAGGCGACATCCATCTGGAACTGGCTGCTGATCAGTGCGAAGCGCATCTTGCCAGCGCCAGTTGGTAGGAAATGACTGCCGGGTGCAAAACCGAATAACGGAAATCTATCCCCGCGATCTGGCCGCACCCTGCGCACGCGCCTGTGATCATCCGGGGGGAATGGATTTATATGCCTCACGGCGATCCGAAAAACGCCGCACACGCTTGCGCCATGCACGATAGCTACCGGGCTTCAGATTATCGCGCATCAAGACTTTAACGTCATCAGGCGATAGGCCGTGCTGATCGCGGATCATGTGAAACGTGTCATGATCACTCAGCGCCATGGCGATAATTTCGCTGATGGTTGCTGCGTCACAATGGCGAGGATTTGCCATAGCTAGACAAACCGCGCCAAGGCTGCGCCCGCAAGACCAATATGCAGCAACGTCAAGATCACCGATCCAGCATGGAGCCGGTTAAACCGGGCTTTTGCGCCGCCGTCTGTTGCGCGGTTGATCGCAGGCATGAGGACCTGGCGCGCCGGCACCGTCGTCAATGCAATGAATGCCAGCAAGCTGGCTGAGAGAGCATCACGCGACCATATCAACGCAGCTGCAAGCACTGCGGTGGCGAAGACAAACACATAAAAATACGGGAATGCCTGACGGATTGCTTTTCTCGCAACGTCGGCGGGCAGAGCTGAGAACAGAAAGGCAGCAAAGCCGAATGAGAAGAGCACCATCCCACCAAACAGGAGCGAGGTGGTGAGCAATGCGAGCGTCGTGAGTATCGCGGACATTCGTTGTTTGGCTCTCTGCTGGGGTCCAGGGAATTACCGTCAGAGCG
>JAYTHT010000229.1:0-1403 GCA_043732365.1 Novosphingobium sp.
GGTTTTGTATCCCACGCTGAACCCTGATTTCGAATCGTTCAGGAAAGGGACACCAGTCCACCGGCCATCGCCAAAATCATCGCCCATTCATCGGGCCGCACCATCGACACCGACAGCCGCGACTGGCGCAGCAGATCCATTGCCGCCAGGTCCGGCGTCGCCTTGATCGTCGCCAGCGTAACCGGGTGCGCCAGCCGCGCCACCGGTCGCAATTTGACCGCCGCCCATTTACCCTCGGGGTCGGTCGGATCGGTCAGCCCCGAGACCGAAATCGTCGCCACCGCGACAATTTCCTTGCCGATATTGGAATGGTAGAAAAATACCAGGTCGCCTATGCGCATCGTCCGCAAATTCCGGGCAGCCAAGTGATTGCGCACACCGTCCCACGTCCCTTCACCTTCGGCGACGAGATCGTCAAAGCTATAGGCATCGGGTTCGGACTTCATCAGCCAAAGCTGCTTGCCGGTGACATCAGGATTCGCAAAAGTGGTCATGGTGTTCCATTGGGCATCGGCCATAAGGCATCGGATATTAATCACGGAAAGCTGCATGTCGCCTGAAACGCCCGCCCTGCCAACCCCCATCCTGCCAACCTCCGTATTGCCGGTTATCTCGCTGGCAGGTGATCCCTCCGCCCTGCCCGGCGCGCTGCGGGACAGCTTTGGCCGGTATGGTTTTGCGCTCGTCACCGATCACGGCATCGACCCTATGTTGATAGCGCGCGCGTGGGATCTGACCGCCGCGCTGTTTGCCCTGCCCGAGGCGGACAAACGGCGCGGGCACGTGCCGGGCATCGGCGGCGCGCGCGGCTATACTCCGTTTGGCACCGAAATCGCCAAAGGCGCGGCGGTGCACGATCTCAAAGAATTTTGGCATGTTGGTCGTGACTTGCCCGCCGATCACCCGCTCGCCGACAGTATGCCGCCAAACATCTGGCCAGATCTTCCGATCGGACCCGACCTTTCGAACGAAATTGGGCAACTGCATGGATTTGCCGAAACATTCCGCGCGCTGTTCGCCGAATTCGACCGGGTCGGAGCGCAGATCCTGTCGTACATCGCGCTTGCGCTGGACCTGCCAGCGGATTGGTTCGATGCCGCGATTGACGATGGCAATTCGGTGCTGCGGCTGTTGCATTATCCGCCGATCATCGATGCACCTGATGGCGCAATCCGCGCCGGCGCGCATGAAGACATCAACCTGATCACCCTGCTGCTCGGTGCAGAAGAGGCCGGGCTGGAGCTGTTGGGCCGCGACGACCAATGGGTCGAAGTATCGCCACCGCCGCTGGTGATTTCAAACCGGACGGAATCCGGCGGGCTGGAAACCGCAAAGTCCAACGCACTGGCGGTGAACATTGGTGATATGCTGCAACGCCTGACCAACCACATGCTGCCATCGAC
>JAYTHT010000230.1:0-15097 GCA_043732365.1 Novosphingobium sp.
GCGCGCTTCTTGCACCCCGGCGCTGTTGTGGCGCAACGCTTTCAGCACGGTATCGACGATGTGCGGCGCGGTCAGGCCTGCCTCGTCGTATTGCCGGTCGGGCGAATCGTGGTCCTGGAACACATCAGGCAAACGCATCGTGCGGATTTTCAGGCCGGTGTCGGTCAATCCTTCGTCGCTGGCCATGGTCAGCACATGCGCGCCGAGCCCGCCAATCGCGCCTTCCTCGATCGTGATCACGACATCGTGGGTGACCATCAGGCGGCGGATCAAGTCGTTATCGAGCGGTTTGACAAAGCGCAGATCGGCCACCGTCGTCGGTAATCCGCGCGCATCCAGCTGGTCAGCGGCCTTTAACGCTTCGGCCAGGCGGGTGCCCAGCGACAGGATCGCAATGCGGCCGCCTTCGCGCACGATGCGACCTTTACCGATCGGCAATTGTTCGGGCACGGGGGGCAGCGCTACACCAGTACCATTGCCACGCGGATAACGGAACGCGATCGGCCCGGTATCATACAGTGCGGCGGTATGCGTCATATGCACCAGCTCCGCCTCATCGGCAGGCGCCATCACGACAAAATTAGGCAGGCTGGCCAGATACGTCACATCGAATGAACCGGCATGCGTCGCGCCATCGGCGCCGACCAGGCCAGCGCGATCGATGGCAAAGCGCACCGGCAGGTTCTGGATCGCGACGTCGTGCACAACCTGATCATAGGCGCGTTGCAGGAATGTCGAATAAATCGCGCAGAACGGGCGCATGCCTTGCGCAGCAAGCCCCGCCGCAAAGGTCACCGCGTGCTGTTCGGCAATCCCGACATCGAACACCCGGTCAGGGTGCGAGGCGATCAGGCGGTCAAGCCCGGTGCCCGACGGCATCGCGGCAGTGATCGCGCAAATTTTGGGGTCGCGGTCGGCCTCGGCGGCGAGCGCATTGGCAAACACTGCGGTATAACTGGGCGCGCCGGGCGTGGTTTTGACTTGTTCGCCGGTCACGACGTTGAATTTCTGCACGCCGTGGTACTTGTCGGCGGCGGCTTCGGCCGGGGCATAGCCTTTGCCCTTTTGCGTGACGACGTGGATCAGGCACGGACCCTCTGCGGCATCGCGCACGTTTTCGAGCACCGGGATCAACTGCTCGAGATTGTGACCATCGATTGGCCCGACGTAATAAAAGCCCAGCTCTTCAAACAGCGTGCCGCCCATCGCCAGCCCGCGCGCGAATTCGTCGGTCTTGCGCGCCGCCTGGTACAGTGGCCGGGGCAGGCGGCGTGACAGCCGCCGCGCCAGATCGCGCAGTTCCAGGAATGGCCGCGATGATACCAGCCGCGCCAGATAGGCCGATAGCCCGCCAACTGGCGGTGCGATCGACATGTCATTGTCGTTCAGAATGACGATCAGCCGGTTGCCCGCCGCGCCGGCATTGTTCATCGCCTCATAGGCCATACCCGCGCTCATCGCACCGTCACCGATCACCGCGATGCCTTTGCCCGGTTGCCCGGACAATTTGTTGGCAATTGCAAAGCCGAGCGCCGCCGAAATCGAGGTCGACGAATGCGCCGCGCCAAACGGATCGTATTCGCTTTCGCTGCGCTTGGTAAAACCCGACAGCCCGCCGCCCTGCCGCAATGTCCGAATGCGCGCGCGCCGCCCGGTCATGATCTTGTGCGGATAGGCCTGATGTCCGACATCCCACACCAATTTGTCATCGGGGGTGTTGAACACATAATGCAGCGCCACGGTCAATTCGACCACGCCCAGGCCAGAGCCAAGATGGCCGCCGGTCTGGCCGACCGCCGCGATCATTTCCGCACGCAACTCGTCGGCAACTTGCCGCAGTTGGGTGGGCTGAAGCTTGCGCAAGTCGGAAGGTATGTCGACTGTGTCGAGGAGCGGCGTCGCCGGATTTGCGGACATGTACTACCCTTACACGCACAAATGCGGCATGTCGAACGTGACGTTGTGGGCAAAAAGCATTTGCGCACCCGTCCATCGCGGTTGCAGGGCCGGGGCATGACCTTTTTACAGTTTCGCGCCGCGCTGATTGATGATCTCGATGCCCTGCGCACCGTGATGGATGCGGCAATCGGCGAATTGCAGCATGGCTTTTTGTCGCCCGATCAGATCGTATCGAGCCGGGCGGTGATGGGGCTTGATCGCCAGCTGGTGGTCGACGGCACCTATTTCATTGCGTCGATAACAGGCGAAATTGCCGGCTGCGGTGGGTGGAGCCGGCGTGCGACGCTGTATGGCGGGGATCACAGCGTGGCTTTACGCGAACCGCGCCTGCTCGATCCCGCGACCGAGGCCGCGCGGATCCGCGCGATGTATACCCATCCCGGTTTTGCCAGGCGGGGGGTTGGTCGTGCCATGCTGGCGCATTGCGAAGCGGCGGCGCGTGCCGACGGGTTTTCCGCGTGCGAATTGATGGGGACAATGGCTGGGGTGCCGCTGTATCTGTCGGCCGGGTACCGCGTGATCGAGGAGATCGTTGATGATCGCGGCGGCGCGCCCGTGCCGATGAAACGGATGCGCAAAGAGTTCTAGTCGCAGGGTTTGGGTGCAAAACTCGCGTAAAGAGCGCGTTTCGAAGTCGGTACCGACTTCTCGAAACGAAGTTTCGGGTCACTCAGGCGCGCCGCACCCGCTGCACGTTCCGCGAATTTCAACCACCGGGCGTACATCGACAAACCCCGCGTGGTGCGCCGCATCGCGCAAGGCGCCGGTCATCCGGTCATCATCGATATGCGTCGCCTGTCCGCACACGTCACAAATCAGGAAAATGCAGTCATGGCGGCACCCCGGGTGCGGGTTGGCGACATAGGCATTGGCGCTTTCGACGCGCCGTGCCAGATTGGCCCGCACAAACAAGTCGAGAATGCGATAGACGGTGTTGGCCGCGACCCGTTTGCCGCGCCGGGTGCCCACACCTTCGGCAATATCATAGGCAGAGGCAGGCGTGGCGCGCGCAGACAACGCCTCAAACACATCGGCGCGCATGTCGGTCCATTGCTCACCTGCGGCGACCAGCGCGCCGCGCGCCGCATCGGTCAGGTGTTCGCCGGCTAGATCGTGGTGCAAATGGCTGGTCATGCCACAACACTAAGCATGCTGGGGGCGGTTTGCAAAAGGTTCAGGCTTTCGCCGCGTGGCCGATGATCGGGATGTGGCTGGTGGCGGCCTGTGCGCGGCTGATAGCGCCGTTCACGTTCAGCGCCATACCGGCGCACCCGATCAGAAAACCGAGTGCCAGCGCGCGATACAGATCCTTGCCAAACAACTTCATCGTCAGTCTTTCATGCTTCTTTACCGATCCCCGGGGCGGGGGATCGCAGACGCCGCTGCGTGTTGCAGTGCGGCATCAACGGGCCGCGAGATGGCGACCCAGTGAGGCAATTGCAAGTTATACTTGTGGGTGATTGTGCGTTTGCGACATGATCAGTTGGTCGCAATGTGTCGCAGGGTCTGGCCAGAAACTCGCGAAAGAGCGGCTTCCCGAAACAAAGTTTCGGGTCAGACACGCACCACGCGTACGGATCAGCGCGTCACGCGCACCCAAACCGGGGCATGATCGCTGGCCTTTTCGCGCCCGCGATAGCTTTTATCGACGCCTGTCGCGACCATTCGATCGGCCAGTTCAGGTGACAACAGCGCATGATCGATGCGAAATCCGTGGTCACGTTGCCACGCGCCCGCCTGATAATCCCAATATGTCCACACTCCGCCGCGCGGGTTGTGCGTGGCCAGCGCATCGGTCCACCCGGCATTCAGCAGGCGGCGATAGGCGTCGCGCGATTGCGGCTGCATCAATGCATCATCGGCGAGCGCGCGCGGGTCCCAGATGTCCTGATTAGTGGGCACGACGTTGTAATCGCCGATCACGACCGCCGGCACTTCTTCTGCGCTGATCGCCGCCATGCGCTTGGTCAGGCGATCCATCCAGCGCAGTTTGAAATCGAATTTCGGGCCCGGTTGCGGATTGCCGTTGGGCAGATAGATGCACGCCACGCGAATCCCGAACACGTCTGCCTCAAGATAGCGGGAATGGTCGTCCTCTGGTTCGCCGGCCAGCCCGCGCCGGACTTCGACGGGTGCCTCGCCCCGGGAAAGGATCGCGACGCCGTTAAACCCTTTTTGCCCGTGCCAGATCGCCTGATAGCCGACCTCGGCGATCGCGGCGGCGGGAAACCCTTCGTCCTGGGTCTTGATTTCCTGCAAACAGGCGACATCGGGCGTGGTTTCGTCCAGCCATTCCAACAGGCGCGGCAGCCGCGCCTTGATCCCGTTGACGTTGTAAGTTGTGACCAAAAGCGTGTCGGCAGCAATTCGATCCGTCATACGCTGAAACTGGACCCGCAGCCGCAGCCAGAGGCCGCAATCGGATTGGTCACGCGAAATGCCGAACCACCCAGCGATTCGACATAATCAACTTGCGCCCCGGCGATCAGATCGATGCTGATCGGGTCGACTACCAGCCGCACGCCATCGGTTTCGCTGATCAGATCATCGCCATCGGGCGCATCGGCCAGTGCAAAACGGTACTGAAATCCCGAACACCCGCCGCCTTCGACCGACAGGCGCAGAATCGCGGGCTTTTCCTGGCGCACGGCAATCGCCGCAATGCGCGCAGCGGCGCTGGTGGACAGCGTTACGGAGGACATCTGGTTGGTCATATCGTCAAGATAGGCGCTAAGCCCCCCTCACTCAAGGGTCATGCCGACTGGATATAATGGCGCATCGCGTCGGCTTCGGCCTCGATCCGTTCGATGCGGTATTTGACCAGATCGCCGATCGAGATGAAGGCGACCATCCGCCCGCCATCCATCACCGGCAAATGGCGGAATCGGCGTTTGGTCATCAGCGCCAGCGCCGCTAGCGCGGATTGGTCCGGGCTGACCGAGATCACCGGCGATGTCATCACATCGCGCACTTTACGGGTCAGCAGGTCGGCACCAAGTTTCCGCAGGAAATACAACACGTCGCGTTCGGAAAAAATCCCCGCGACATCCACCCCGGCATCGGTCACCGGCACCGCCCCGATCCGCCGTTCGGCCAGCAGCGCGATCGCGTCAGCCACGCTGTCATCGGCATGGATTGTCCAGACCGGGTCCGAACGCCCGGCAATCAGCCTTGCAATCGTCATCGCATCCTCCTGCTGTTTCCGGCGGCCCCGCTTTGCCGTCACTATTTGCATGACCATGCCATAACTGCCCATCGGTGCAAGCAATTGCCGCGCGGCGCGTATTGGCGCATGATACTCAAATGATTTCCGGCCCAGGCCCCTTTGGTCCGCCGCCTGCTGATTATGCACCCGCCTGGGCGCATTTTCGCCGGATGATGCGCTGGACTGCCGAGCTCGCGCTGGGGCTGATTGCGCTGGTATGGGTGGTGTTATTCCACGAATTCGGGATGGTTTCGATCCATCTGTATATCGCCAGCGCGCTTGGCATCGGGCTGACGGTCATGCTGCTGGGCGCGTTGATGGGGCTGGTGTTCCTGTCGCACCGCACCGGGCACGACGATACGATCATTGACCACCAGGACGACGACACCTGGAAATAGCGCCAAATCGGCGTAATTCAGGGCCTTGGACCCAATTCAAAACGCGCTACGCAGTGTCCCTTAGAATCTGAGACGAAACTCGCGAAAGAGCGAACTTCGAAGTCGGTACCGGCCCGTTTCCCCGGCCCAGCCGCCCATTTATGGTACCCTGTGGGCGGTTGGGTCGGGGGAGCGCGCCGGTACCGACTTGCCGAAGCGAAGTTTCGGATCAGACAGTCAACAACGTGGGGGCTCACATATGGTCGCAATCGTGGCGACAGTCGCCTATCTCGGGCTGGAGGCGCGCGCGGTCGAAGTGCAGTGCCAGCTGTCGTCGGGCCTGCCCAGCTTTCGCGTCGTCGGCCTGCCTGACAAGGCGGTCGGGGAAAGCCGCGAACGCGTGCATTCGGCGCTCGCGGCGATGGGCCTGTCGCTGCCGCCCAAACGCATCACGGTCAATCTGTCGCCCGCCGATCTGCCCAAGGAGGGGTCGCATTACGACCTGCCGATCGCGCTGGCATTGCTCGCCGCGATGGGCGTCGTCGACCGCGAGAGCCTGGCCGACCTGGTCGCGGTGGGCGAACTGGCGCTCGATGGCCGGGTGATCGCCAGCCCCGGGGTGTTGCTGGCCGCATTGCACGCAGGCGCCACCGAACGCGGGCTGATCTGCCCGGCGGCGCAGGGGACCGAGGCGAGCTGGGCCGGGACCGCCGTGATCGCCGCGCCCGACCTGATTGCGCTGCTCAACCACCTGAAAGGCACTCGCATCCTGCCCGCGCCGCCGCCGGGCGAACCTTATGCGCCGCCGCGCGGGCCCGATCTGAAACAAGTCAAAGGTCAGGAAACCGCGCGCCGCGCGCTCGAAATCGCTGCTGCTGGCGGCCACAATTTGCTGATGGTCGGACCGCCGGGCGCGGGCAAATCGCTGATGGCGGCATGCCTGCCCGGCATCCTGCCGCCGCTGACCCCGGGTGAAGCGCTGGAAGTATCGATGGTCGCCTCGGTCGCGGGCACGTTGGATGAAGGGCGGATCAGCCGCGCCCGCCCATTTCGTTCGCCGCACCATTCGGCATCGATCGCGGCGCTGACCGGTGGCGGCATGAAAGCCCGGCCTGGCGAAGTCAGCCTGGCGCATCTGGGCGTGCTGTTCCTCGACGAATTGCCCGAGTTCCAACGCGCCGCGCTCGATTCGCTGCGCCAGCCGCTCGAAACCGGCGAAGTCACTGTTGCGCGCGCCAATGCTCATGTCAGCTATCCGGCGCGGGTCCAGCTGATCGCCGCGATGAACCCGTGCCGGTGCGGCCACCTGGCGGACCCGGCGCTGGCGTGCAGCCGCGCACCCCGCTGTGCCGCTGATTACCAGGCGAAAATATCGGGCCCGCTGCTGGACCGCATCGACTTGCACGTCGATGTCGATCCGGTCGCGGCCAGCGATCTTGCGCTGCCGCCCCCGCTCGAAGGCTCTGCCGAAGTCGCCCGCCGGGTCGCCGCAGCGCGCGCGATCCAGACCGCACGGCTCGTCGGCACCGGCAGGCGCAGCAATGCCGAATTGGACGGCGATCTGCTGGAAACCCACGCCAAACCTGACGCGGCGGGCCAGGACCTGCTGATCCGCGCCGCCACCGCCATGAAACTGACCGCGCGCGGCTATACCCGCATGCTCCGCGTCGCGCGCACGATCGCTGATCTTGCCGGCGCGCAAGACATCGCCCGCGTCCATATCGCCGAAGCCCTGAGCTATCGCCGTATGCCGCCGCGTGCCTAGCGCCGGGTGCGTTTGCCCGTAAAACCAATCCCACGATTTACGGCCTGCAAACATACCGTCAGAGAACTTCCGATCAAGCACCGGAGCCGTGTAACCAAGACCCTTCACTGACCGGGGTTACCTGAAAAAGCCCTCCCCTGTGGGGATGGGATATAAAGATAGAGGCATAAATTAAATTCCATGACCACACTTGGCCTGCACAATACGAACTGGACGGCGTGGGCAATTTTCCTCGTGGCTGAACGGTGAGTTCTGGTTGGCTCCTGACAGTCCGGTTCTGGCGGAAATCGGGTCCAGGCGGATGTCAGTCACGCTGAGCCAGGGATACCGTCACATTTGGCTAATATTGTGACAGCGCGGCTCATAACGCGCCGAGACTGAGCAGCGCAAGCTCAGGCAGACGGTTGTGACTCCGTCAGCACGAGGAGCTCGCAACGATGATCAATGCCACCGCCGACATTCCCGCCAATGACACTTCGCCAGCGTCGAACGAAGGTATCAATCTACGCTGGCTCGCCCGGACAATCCAACACAATTTTGTTCGAGATGTCGCGCTGTTTGCGGCCGTTTTTGGTCACCCACCCGATACCGCGACTGCCAAAGGTTAGCGCCGTTTTCAAATCGCAGAACGCGGTCCCTTCATGTCCGGGCTTGCAGCGTAGCGCCCCCTGCTTTAATTTTAAAGATCTGTGCCCCGAGCCTTACTTGAGTATATCCCGAAGCTGTCGCTCCGGCGGGAACTTTTTTAAGCGCAAAATGTTATTCATTCACAATGAGGTGAAGAAAAATCATGAAAACGCACGCTTGTCGTCTTGTGATGATGGTGGCGCTATCGTCGATTGGCAGCAATGCCGTCGGCCAGGTTGCGGGCATGGTCCCCGGGCAAATCTCGCAGTTGCCGCCCGCTCCGGTCGCAGCGGCGGCCATTCCGGATATTCGCATCGGGCAGAGCGATGTGGCAACAGATCGTGAGCCGGCAGGTCCCTCGGTGGTCGTCCACTCGCTGCGGATTACCGGCCATACCCGTTTTGCAGAAAGCGAACTGATCGCAGTGGCAGGCTTCACGCCGGACCGCTCGTTGAGCCTGTCAGATCTGCGTCACATGGCCCGCCTCATCACCCGTTATTACAATTCGCGAGGCTATATCGTTGCGCAAGCCTATGTACCGGCGCAACAGATCAGCGATGGTACAGTCACGATCTCCGTGATCGAGGGTCACTATGGCGCAGTAAAGCTCGACAACACGTCACATCTGCACAGCGACGTGGCGCAAGGTGAACTGAACGGCCTCGACAGCGGCGATAGTGTCGAGGCAGCGCCGCTGGAGCGCCGGTTGCTGCTGCTCTCCGACCTGCCCGGTGTCCAGGTCGGTGCGACCCTTAGCCCCGGCGCGGCGGTGGGCACGTCCGATCTGCTGGTCAATGTCACCCCCGGCCATCGCATCAGCGGCGATGTGGAGGCGAGCAACGCCGGAAACCCCTACACCGGACTGTATGAGGGCGGCGGCACGGTCAATTACAATGAACCGCTGGGCATCGGTGATGTCGCCAGCCTGCGGGTGCTGACCTCTGGAGAGGGCATGCAGTATGGCCGCGCATCCTATCAGGCGCAGGCGGGCAATCTGACGCTGGGCGCGGCCTATGCCTATTTCCACTATCGCCTCGGCAAGCAATTCGATGTTCTGAACGCCAATGGCAGCGAGCATATCGCCAGTTTTTACGCCAGCTACCCTCTCGTCCGCTCCTACGACAACAATCTGCAAGCCCGGGTAGAGGCCGATTACCGTGTCTTGCAAGATAACATCGATGTCTTTGCCACAACCAGCGACCGGCGCGCCGAAGTGGTGACGGTGGGCCTCACCGGCGATCACCATGACGGCATCGGCGGCGGTGGCTGGGATGGTTACGCGCTCTATCTCAGCGGCGGCAATTTGGATATCCGCACCCCCTATGTTCGCGCGGCTGATGCTTTGGCAGCCCGGACCGAGGGCCATTATGGCAAGTTGCGATACAGCGCGGACCGGTTGCAGACCGTTGCCGGCCCGTTCTCGCTTTATGGTCTGATCCGGGGGCAGGTGGCGTTCCATAACCTCGATATCTTCGAAAAGATGGAACTGGGCGGCGCCTATGGCGTTCGCGCTTATCCCGAAGGCGAGGTCTATGGCGACGAAGGCTACATCGCGACTGCGGAAGGCCGACTGCTGCTACCACCGATGACGGGATTGCCGGGCCGACTGCAACTGGCGGGGTTCTATGATTACGGCCGGGCCTGGCTGAACCATCGTCCCTGGGCGGCAGGCGTCAACAGCCTGACGCGGAGTGGCGCGGGCGCCTCGCTGACCTGGGCGCAGAATGGCAACTTCCTCGCCCGGGCGTCCTATGCCTTCCAATTGGGGCCACGGGCAACATCCTACGATCCTCGCTCGACCGGCCAGTTCCGGTTCGAATTCATCAAGTTCTTCTGATGATCGCGCAAGCAGGCGAACCGCCTTTCACGATCATCTCTTGGGATACTGCTCCATGACACGCAAAACCCTGGAAACCCGCACCTCTCGCCTTACGGGCGTGGTCCCGGCGAGGAGCTGGAGCCAGCGCCGCCCCCAGAACCGGGCATGGTGCGCAACCGCGCTGGCCGGATCGCTGGGGCTGGGGCTTGTTCCTGCCGCTTATGCCCAACCAACGGGCGGGGTAGTTGCGGCAGGCAACGCCACCATCTCGACAACGCCGGGCGTGGTCACCGTCAAGCAGTCTTCCCAGAACGCCGCGATCGACTGGTCAAGCTTCAGCATCGGCGCGAACGAGACCGTTGCCTTTGTGCAGCCATCAAGCAGTGCGGTGGCGCTAAACCGGGTGATCGGCAGCGAGCCATCTATGATCCTTGGAAAACTGACCGCAAATGGGCAGGTCTTCCTGATCAACCCCAACGGCGTCCTGTTCGGCAAAAGCGCCGAAGTGAATGTTGGCGGACTTGTCGCCTCCACGCTCGACATGGCCGACAGCGATTTCATGGCCGGGCGTTACAAGTTCTCGGGGGTTAGTAAGGCCTCGGTGCAGAATGAGGGATCGCTCCATGGCAATGGTGGCTATGTGGCCCTGCTGGGCGCCAGCGTCGGCAACAATGGTCTGATCTCGGCAAAGTTAGGAACCGTTGCGCTGGCCGCAGGCAATGCCATCACGCTCGATGTCGCCGGCAATGGGTTGCTGAAGGTCACGGTCGATAAGGGCGCGTTGCAGGCGCTCGCCCGCAACGGCGGGCTGATCGTCGCCGATGGCGGCCATGTGCTGCTGACGGCGATGTCGGCGGGCGCACTGTTTCATTCGGCGGTCAACAACACCGGCGTGATCGAGGCCCGCACGATCGGGACCACCAATGGCGTGATCAGCCTGCTGGGCGACATGACGACCGGCACTGTGCAGGTAGGCGGCACTCTGGACGCCAGCGCGCCGGTCAGCGGAAATGGAGGCACCATCGAGGCTTCCGCCGCCAGGGTGGCCATCGCCAACGGTGCCCTTGTCACCACCGCTGCCTTTGCCGGCAAGACCGGCACCTTCACGATCGATCCGGTCGACTTCACCATCGCCCCCACAGGTGGCGACATCTCGGGCGCGACGTTGTCCGCGCTG
Source organism: Novosphingobium sp. (assembly GCA_043732365.1). GTDB lineage: Bacteria > Pseudomonadota > Alphaproteobacteria > Sphingomonadales > Sphingomonadaceae > Novosphingobium. Next base: position 10,930 of record JAYTHT010000230.1, read on the forward strand.
CTGGTCACCAATAGTGTGACGATCAGCACGACAACCGGCTCTACCGCCACGGTTGCCGGCACGCCGCCCGCCACCACCATCCATTCCTCTAAGACCGGCAATGGCGACATCACGGTCAACGATGCGGTCAGTTGGACGGCGTCCTCCAACACCACCACGCTGGAACTGCTGGCCGGACGCGATGTGAACGTGAATTTCGCGGTGACGGCGAAAAACGGTAATTTTGTCGCCTGTTGCGGGCGCGACGTTACCGTCAATGCCGCTATTACCACCACCAATGGCAGCATGCTGCTGAACGCAGGGCGTGATTTTCTGCTGACCAAAGCCGGCGCCATGACCGCGACCGATGGCAATATTACCCTGTGCGCCGGGCTGGATCTGACAATTGCGGGCGCCATCACGCTGACCAGGGGCGCCAGCATTTCGGCGCAGAGTCTGGGCCTGGCCCCTGGCCTGGTGCTCATTTCCGGCAATGGAGGCACGGGGCCCGGGCTTGCGGGTGGCACCGTGATCTTCTCGCCCGGCACGCCGCTTGTTACCGTTACCGGGCCAAACGCGCCGGTAACGATCTACTACAACCCAATCGCCTATACGACGCCGAGCAACTATCTGCCCGACTTTACCCTGACGTCCGGAGCGACGGTTACCCAGTTCATGGAGGTCTATCCAGCCACGACCAAACTGGCCGATGGCACGACGACGGCGCTGCTGTCGGGGTTCAACAGCACCGCTGCCAGCGGTCTGCCAACAGGCGTAACGCTGGTCGCCGGCCCAGGCGCCACCGCCACTTATGACGGCGCGAATGCGGGTACCGGCATCGGCATCACGTATACCGGCTACAGCTTATCTGGCACGAATGCCGGACGATATGCGCTCGCGGCAGCCTGTTGCACGACCGGGTTCAAAACCGTCGGCACCATTACAACTCCGACGCCCACGCCCACGCCCACGCCCACGCCGACACCAACGCCGACACCAACGCCCACGCCCACGCCCACGCCGACACCAACGCCCACGCCGACACCAACGCCCACGCCGACACCAACGCCGACACCAACGCCCACGCCGACACCAACACCAACGCCAACACCAACGCCAACGCCAACACCAACGCATTTGCCTCCGATATTGCCGCCAACGATCTCGTGGGTTCCGCCACCGTCAGGCTCGCCGCCCCCCGTGGTCGTGTCTGGCGTCAGAATGCCGCCACCAGTCGTGATCCAGGCACCGCCGCCGCCAGTTGTGATCCAGGCAGCGCCGCCGCCCGTCGCACCGCCACCCCCCCCGGTGGCGCCAATCCCGCCCCCACATCCGCCCAAACAGGATCACTTCTAGCCCCATGTTGGACCGCAGCCCGCTCAGGACTTTGGGCATCCCGATCAGGATACTAGGATTGCTGATTGCGGCAGTCTGGCCCATGTATGCGTCGGCAACGAGCGACATGGCCGTCAAAGTTGAACCGAAAGCCTCGCCTTCCCCCCAGGGCACCCAATTGTCGTCGGGCGAGGTGCTGCGCGCACCCTTGCGCAGGCGCGCGAATTTCCTGGGCGAAGCGCCCTCGGCCGGGGCGCGGCAGGTGGCGGATTGGGCTGCATCATCGGGCGATAATGGCGGCCTGCCTTTCGTTGTGATCGACAAGATCAGGGCCAGGTTGTTCGTTTTCGACGCCGCGGGCCTGTTGCGCGGGGCCAGCATGGCCTTGCTCGGGTTTGCCCATGGCGACGATGCGATACCGGGCGTCGGCGCGCGCAAGCTGGCCGCGATCCGGCCGGAGGAACGCATCACGCCGTCAGGCCGCTTTGTCGCGGCGCTGGGCCGGGATCTTCAACAGGACATCCTGTGGGTCGATTATGATAATTCGATCTCGCTACACCGGGTTGTCACGGGTAATCCGGGCGACCACCGACGCCAGCGGCTGCTTGGCCTCTCGCCTTTGAACAAACGCATTTCCTATGGCTGCATCAACGTTCCGGCGCGGTTTTACGATGAGGTTGTCCGCACGGTTTTCGCCGGGACCAGCGGCATCGTCTACATCCTGCCCGAACAACACAAGCTGCGAGACGTTTTCCCATTGTCTGAGCCAGCCCCGCGTGGGTAGCCATAGGCAAACGCCGCCCCCATCCAGAGACCCTTGCCGATGGAACTGACGGTGGTATTTATGTTGATGGGAGCGTAAACCCCAAATTGATGGCCTTAATTGGCGTGTTGGGCGCAGTCTAGTGAAACTGCAAAGACAGCGCGTGGTACAGCTTGCGCTTGCACACCAGCGTGCTGACCGCGTCGGCGACGAGCGCGGCGGCCATCAGCGGCAGGATCATGCCACGGTCTGCGGTCATTTCCATCACGATGATCACTGCTGTCAGCGGCGCGCGGGTGACGCCGGTGAAATAACCGGCGACCCCGACCAGCACGATTGCGCCCGGCGCCACGCCGGGAAAGAACCAGGTCAGGCCGACCGACAGCCATTGCCCGACGCCCGCGCCGACCGACAGCGACGGCGCAAAGATCCCGCCCGGCGCGCCGCTGAGCGCGGTGGCGATCGTCGCGATCAGCTTGGTCGGGCCAAACGACAGCGGTGCCGCGCCCCCGGTCAGCAGCGCGCGGGTGGTGCCATAGCCGGTGCCCCATGACTGCCCGTCGCTGAAATAGCCGGTCGCCGCGACGATTACGCCGCACAGCCCGGCCAGGATGATCGGGCGTTTGCGCATCTTTGCGATCAAGCCGCCTTGCGACCAGGCAAAGGCAATCAGGATGCGCGAAAATGTGCCGCCCAACAGGCCACCCGCGATACCCGCGACCACGCCCGCACCGATCATCGTCACCAGCATTCTGGGGCCGGTGATCGTGGCGGTCATCGCGCCGAAATAGACATAATCGCCATCAAGGCTCAGGCTGACGAGACCCGCCAGCATCACCGCTGCCATCACCGTCATCGCCACGCGCTGTTCGAACGCGGCGGCCAGTTCCTCGATGGCAAAGGCAATGCCGGCCAGCGGGGTGTTGAACGCCGCCGCGACGCCTGCCGCGCCGCCGGCAATGACGATCCCGCTGGTCAGGGGTACGCGAAACCAGCGATGCACCGCGCGCATGATTGCGGCGCCGATCTGCACGCTTGGCCCTTCGCGCCCGGCCGATCCGCCCGCGAACAGCACCGCGAGCGTGCCGCCGAATTTGACCGCCGCAGTGCCCACACCGAGCGACTGGTCGGCAGCCGCGGAGGTGGGATGTTGCGCCGCCGCCATGACCTGGGGAATGCCAGATCCGCGCGCCAGCGGCGCTGTGCGCCGTGTGACCCAGACCACGCCCATGAACACGATCGGCGCCATCGCCAGGGACAGTACCGGATGCGCGCCATTGATCCGCGCAAACAGCGCCTGGACCCAATCACCACACCGGGCAAAACCGATCGCGACCAAGGCCAGCAGGACGGCGCCCGTCAGCGCGGCGAGCCGCGCACGGACTTGAAACGCGAGTTTGGCGCGGGTGGTGGTGGACCGGATCGACATGATGCGACTGTGGTATGCGGGCGGCGTGGTTGAAACAAGCCGCGTTTGCCCTCGATGTGACTTTGCGCAACCCTGCTGCGCGTGGCATAGGGTGCGCAGATGGCGCCGAGGGGTATTGTCCCAACTGGTCAGCCAGATCGGAGTTTTCAGCTATGGATACCAGCAATCGTCGCGATGTGCTGCGCGCAGCCGTTGCCGTGGGTGGTGTGGCAGTCATTTCGGGGGCCGCCGTGACGACTGCTGCGCGCGCCGCCAGCCCCTCGATGTCATCGCCGCAGCTGCAACCGCCCCTTCGGTATGCGATGGACGCGCTGGCCCCGGCGGTTTCGGCGCGGACGGTCGATTTCCATTATAATAAACATCACAAAGGCTATTTCACCAATCTGGCCAAGCTGGTTGCGGGCACGGCGATGGCCCAGGCCTCGCTGGAAGAGATCATTCTGGCAACCGCTGGCAAACCCGATTCGCGCGCGATTTTCAACAATGCGGCGCAGGCGCTGAACCACAACCTGTATTGGCAAAGTCTGACGCCCGGCGGCAGCGCGCCATCGACAGCGATGATGACCGCGGTCACGCGTGATTTTGGTACGCGCGCCGCACTGGAGGCAGAACTGGCCAAAGCGGCGACCAGTCAGTTTGGCAGCGGCTGGGCGTGGCTGGCG
>JAYTHT010000231.1:0-4965 GCA_043732365.1 Novosphingobium sp.
AGGTCTGCGCCTTTCAACTCATCGGCCAGCGCGGCGCTCGTCGCCATCACGGTTTCTTCGTCGCCCGAAAACGCGATGACGATGCCACGGCGCGGTTTATAGCCATGCGCGCGCAGATCGATCACCGCAGATACCAGCAGCGCGCCATCAAATTTCATGTCGGTCGCACCGCGCCCGAACAGCACGCCATCCTCTACCACCGGGCCGAACGGATCACGCGCCCAGTCGCCGCGCTTGGCCTCGACCACGTCCATGTGGCCTGACAGCACCAACGGTTTCAGCCTGGCATCGCTGCCCGCCCATTTTGCGATCAGCGTTGCGGTTTCGCCGCGCCGCGTAACCACGACATCAACCGGTGCCCAGCCCCCGGCGATCAGGCTGTCCCGGATCAGCGCGGCCACTTCGGGGGTGCGGTTGGCCTCTCCGCGCACCGAACGAATGGCGATTTCGCGCTTGGCGAGGTCGAGCACTTGCGCCGCCTCGGCAGAGGTCGGTATCGCCGCCGTTAATGTTCCCGGTGCAGGATGCGCGATCGCCGGGATAACGGCGGCAAGGGCAAGCGCGCTCGTGGTTAGGCGGCGCAAAGCTGTCGGATTGGGCATGGTCGGGTAAATCTCCTTGGTGGGTTTAGCTGGCGGTTGCGCGGCGCGATGGCAACTGTCTTTGCGAGGAGGGGTGTCGAATAGTGATTCGCGTTTGCGCCGGGGAATGGCGCCGATCGGCACCGCAGCGGCATGACGCAGCGCGATTGGCCGATTGCCGAAAAATAGGCGCCGATCCCCGGGACGATGGCAATTGCAGTTTTAGCCATCAAGGCAGGATTTATGCATACGTGTGAGATTATTGAATTCACGGCATATTAAGGATCACGCTCCAGGGCAATTGGTACCCCCAATACTTCATAATAGAACGATTGCGTTTTTTGCAATTACAGTTGCTTGGTTCGCACTTGCGTAAACGGGGTCCTCAATGCATATGGAAAACGCCTTTCAGGCATCCTCTCCCAAACTTTTTAGAGCCGCCCGTTTTCGAGCGGCTCTTTTTTGTCTGCGCTTCGCACAAGCGTTTGACTGCGGGCCTGAACATAAACCAACGGCCTTTTCCCAGCGCTGGGAAAAGGCCGTTGAAGGAATCTGGCAGATGGCGGCGCCGCCATTGCCTTTGGCAAAGGCAGCGCCGATAATCAGGCGGCAGAAGCGCGCGCGTGCAAGCGCGTAATCGCATCGAGCGACGACAGCAGCGCGCCTTCCTGCCAGCATCCATAATACGAACAATGTTCGCCGGCGAGCACGATGCGGCCGTCCATCGAAACCAGGTCCTGGTAATGCGTCTCGCGGCTTTCCTCGGTCCACGTCGCGCAACAACCCAGAATCCACGGCATGCGGCTCCACGCCAAACTTGTCCCCGACCGGAACTCGGCTTTGTATTCGGCGGGGTGAAACACCGATCCCTGGTCGAGCGCTGCCTGAATGCGCTTTTCATGCGTCATGCCAGCCAGGCGGTAGGCGCCGAGACCAAACGGATAGGCGCCCAAAATCACTGCCGGGCCATCGCCAAACCAGTTACCTGTGGGATAGGAAATCAGGCTGATATCCTGATCGGTGAACGAATGGCCGCCATAAATGGCATAGTCGGTTTCCCAGAAACGACGCTTCATTTCGAGGCCGATCTTGACCGAATTGCCATAAGGCAACGCGCGGATCGCCGCCTTTTTCTTGTCCGACACCTGAATGTCGAGCTGACCCAGCACTGTCGCCGGGATCGTGCAAACCAGCCAATCGGCCTTGCTTTCGCCCTTGGTGCCGGTCTTGGTATCGGTCCAGTCGACCGTAACGCCATGATCGTCTTGTGCGATTTTGGTCACACGGGTGTTCACGCGCACCATGCTGCCGACTTTGCCGGCGAACGCCTTGCCGATGTGGTCCATGCCGCCCTTGGGCTGAAACATCGTCGTCTGCATCACCTCTTCGGTGTAAAACCCGATCTGCTGCCACACTTTGGTCGATAGCGTGTCGGACAGCGAACCGACTTCGTTGGGGATCGGCGCGCCATTGACGCCGCCGCCCGGTGGCCGTTCCCAACCGCGCTGATCGCCGACTTTCATGCCCTTGGTATAGGCCATGTTCTTGTCGAGTACGCCCCAGTCCTTCATCGCTTCCAACAACTTGGCTTTGTCTTCGGCGGTCACGGTCGTGTCGAGGGCGCCCGCATTAAGCGATTTGGCCAGCAATTCGCCAACGTGGCCCTTATAATCGACATAGAGGTCGCGATAATGCTGCGGCTTGCCACCATACGCATCCTTGTGATGCACCAGTGCGTTGTGGTTGAGCTGGGCAAAATGTTCGAGCTCAACCCCGAATTCCTTGCAGTAATGCAGCACGGTACGATGATGGTAGGGTATGCGCCACGGGCCGGGATTCAGATAGTTGCCCGGCGCAAATCCTACCGTCTGCGGCGCCGAACCCAGTTCGGTGATCGTGTCACCGCCGCGCACGGTGTAATTGCGCCCGCCGGTGCGGTCCTGAAATTCCAGGATCTGTACTTTGTAGCCCGCCTTGGTCAATTCATACGCGGACAGCATCCCGGCAAGGCCAGCGCCCAGCACCAGCACCGTCGCGCCCGGCTTTGCCCCGGTCAGCTTTGGCGGCCCGGTAAACTGGCTTTCGGCAGCGTGGCCCAGCACAGTCATCGCTTGATACAGCGCAGCCGTGCCGCCCACTTTGCCGACCATCGTCAGCAATTGGCGGCGCGTCGGCGGCGAAAACATGTCGGAATCCGAAAAATCAGGCACTTGCGGATCGGTCATGGCGCATCCTCAATTGGTGGGCGTATTGGGCAAGACGGTTTTAGTAAGGCGCTTTTGGCAGGGCGCTTTTGGCAAAGCTGGGAAACATTCAATGGCCGCAAGTGTTGCACTCGGGCACCGGGGGATTGGCCGAACCGACCCGGTCAATGTCAGCCACCGTCACCGGATCATGGTAGTCGTTGAAATGACCGCGCACATACGTGATCACTGACGCGATCTGCGGCTTGGTCAAAAGATCGGTAAACCACGGCATCCCACCCCGCCCTTTCAGCAGCAGGATGATCGGATAATCCTTGTTCGCCAGGTTCTTGTTGCCAGCCAGCGCGGGCACTTTTGCGCCAGGCTCTCCGCCGCCCTTGGCATCGGCCATGTGGCATGCGGCGCAAATCTGTTCGAAAATTTCCTGGCCGCTGTCGGTATTTTCACTCGCGGCAACCGCCGGTCCGCCCCGATCCTGCGCAAACCCTGGATCGGCCAGCGTGGCGGCCGCCAGCAAAGTCACCGCAGACAGGGCAAACAGCCCAAGCTTTTGTTTGTTTGACATTATACATGATCTCTGTGCTGTTTTGACCGAGCGTGCGTGCCGCTCCGACGATTGAATGCCCCGCCCATGCAACTGTCAAGCGCCCCCAACTGTCATGCGCCCGGGCTCTCCTGTCGCCCCGCACTCTCCTATCGCAAATGCCCTGCGGCGCCAGCGCGCGCTTGCCCATACGCTATTTCGCGTAATCGCACGGGCGCCCGGATGTGCTTTGCCGTTCCGCGATGGCGTCATGTTGGCGCCACGATCGCGCCGCTGGGGCGAAATCAGCCAGGCAGCGCAACACTTAAAATGGTATTCCCGCATACCGAGCGTATGGTGCGGCCACCCTGGGACAAGAAACAAAGGAACAACCATGTCTGCAAAGCCCTTCATGAGAGCCCTCCTCGGCGCCGCAGTCGGCATCGCGCTGGTGCCCGCAACGCCCGCAATGGCCCAGGTCATGAAATATGAAAGCAGCGCAAAATCACGCATTCTCGATGGTGTCGAAGTCAAAGCCGGAACCGACCTGTTTTTCTTGTCAGGCCAACTCGCCTCACCCGTTGACCCCAAGAAAACCTTCATGGACGTAAAATCGGTTGATGACCTGGGCGACACCAAAACCCAGACCATCAGCGCACTGACCAAAATCAAGGCCATGCTGGAAAGCAAAGGCTACACCATGGCCGACCTGGTCAAATTGACCCTGTTCGTCGCGGCCGATCCAAAACTTGGCAAAATGGATTTCGACGGCGCCAATGCCGGCTTTCTCCAGTTCTTTCGCACCGCCGACAATCCCTCAACCGTCGCTCGCTCCGCATTCCAGGTCGCAGCCCTGGCAGGACCGTACTTCCTGATCGAAATCGAAGCGACCGCCGCCAAGAAGAAGTGATGGGACAGGGCCTGGGTTGCCACGTGCAATCCGGGCCCCCGGCTTCAAGCGCGCCCGACTCTCAAACCTCCGTCGAACGAATCGCAATCGCCGCCGCCGCAGCGCGCGTTTCAACGCCAAGCTTTTCATAAATCCGTTCGAGGTGTTTTTGCACCGTCCGGGGGCTGATTTCCAGCACGTCGCTGATGTCGGCGTTAGATTTGCCGTAGCTGATCCACAGCAGCACTTCGGCTTCACGTTCGGTCAGGTTGAGCCGTGCCTGCAGGCGGATGGCGTCGCCCGCGGGGTCGACCTGGTTCAGGCGGATCAGGACTTCGTTGTCGCGGTATTGGGCGAGCAGGACGAATTCGAGGGCGAGTTCGCCGCCGTCCTCGCCAAAATCGATGCGCAGGGACGAGCCCGGGGTTTCGCGGCGTTGGAGCAGGCGTTCGATGGTTTGGCGAACCTGAAGGGGCAATTGGCCGCGTTCGCGGCTCCAGCCTGGATCGAGGCGGGCGATGGCGCGTTCGGCCAGCGGAGTGCACCACAGCAATTGGCCGGAGAGATCGGTGGAAAGCATCATCCGGCCGGTGGCATCGAGACCGACGGTGCTGGCCTGGACCACGCGGGCGTGGCCGAGGTGGACGCGGATGCGGGCGAGCAGTTCGTGGACATTGACGGGTTTGCGCACATAGTCGACGCCGCCGACTTCGAACCCTTCGATGACGTGTTCGCTTTCGGTCAGCCCGGTCATGAAAATGACCGGGA
>JAYTHT010000232.1:0-15076 GCA_043732365.1 Novosphingobium sp.
ACGCGCGCGCCTGGATGACGAAGCGCGGGTGATCGGTGTCACCGGATCGGTCGGCAAGACCGGGGTCAAGGAGGCGCTTTATGCTGCGCTCGACCGATCAAGCCGGGGGCAGGCGCACCGCTCGGTCAAAAGCTATAACAACCATGTCGGCGTGCCGCTCAGCCTTGCGCGGATGCCTGCGCGCACCCGCTATGGCATTTTCGAAATGGGCATGAACCACGCGGGCGAACTGGCCGCGCTGACCCAATTGGTGCGCCCCCATGTTGCCGTGGTGACGACGATTGCCCCGGCGCACATCGGTCATTTTGCCGATGAGGCTGCGATTGCGCGGGCGAAAGCGGAAATCTTTGCGGGGCTGGTGCCCGGTGGCATCGCGATCATTCCGGCGGATAGTCCGCATGTGGAATTGCTGGCCAGCGTGGCGCTGGACCATGGCGCGCACGTGATCCGGTTTGGCATGTCGGCTGGTGCCGATGTCCGCCTGATCGATGCGCTGTCAACGGCCGGTGGCGGTACGCTGGTCACGGCTGAATTCGCCGCCAGCACCGGGATGGCGCGCAAGCTGTGCTATACCATATCGCAGCCCGGTGCGCATTGGGCGGTCAATTCGCTGGCGGTGATGGCGGTTGTGGCGGCGGTTGGCGGCGACCTGGGCGCGGCGGGCCTGGCGCTGGCCGAATTGCCCGATCTGGCCGGGCGCGGCGCGCGGCATCAGGTCCTGGCTGACGGTGGCGACGGGTCGGGCCATGCGCTGCTGATCGATGAAAGCTATAACGCCAATCCCGCCTCGATGCTGGCCACCATTGCGCAATTGGGGGCGACTCCGGCGCGGCGCAAATTGGCCGTGCTGGGCGCGATGAAGGAACTGGGCGAAGGCAGCGATGGCTATCATGCCGCACTGGCCGGGCCGCTGGTCGATGCCGGGGTGGCCCGCGTGCTGCTGGTGGGCGCGGAAATGGCGCCATTGGCCGATGCATTGGGGAAAATCGACCAATCCGCGCTTGCCGTGCCGATTGCATTCGTCCACGTGCCCGGCGCCGCGCAAGCAGCCGAAACCCTGGCATCAGGCGATTGGGCCCCCCAAGGCGGCGACGCGATCCTGATCAAGGGGTCAAATTCGGTCGGGCTATCCGCGCTGGTCACGGCGCTGGCACAGCGGCGCGGAGAAACACTTAAAGGGCCGCGTGTTTTGGGTAACATGGCGGCCGGGGACGATTGAATGCTGTATATCATCGCGCAGTACTTTCATTTTGAAGGCGTGGCCAACCTGATCCGTTATCAATCGTTCCGGTCGGGCGCGGCACTGCTGACTGCGCTGGTGGTCGGACTGTTGATCGGGCCGCGCTTCATCGACATGTTGCGCAGCCGCCAGGGCAAAGGTCAGCCGATCCGCGCCGATGGCCCGCAAACCCATCTGGCCAAGCGCGGCACACCCACCATGGGCGGGCTGATGATCGTGATCGCGCTGTCGGTCGCGCTGTTGCTGTGGATGGATCTGGGCAGCCGTTATGTCTGGGCCTGCCTGGTCGTCACGATCGGCTTTGGCCTGATCGGTTTCCTCGACGATTACGACAAAGTCACCAAATACACGCACAAAGGCGTGTCAGCAAAACTGCGCCTCGCGGCCGAATTCGCCGTCGCCGGGATCGCGGTCGCATTGGTGTGCACCCAGACCAACCTGTATGTCCCGGTGTTCAGCAATCTGTATATCCCGCTGGGGCCGTTCTATTATCTGTTTGCCGCCTTCGTCATTGTCGGCGCGGGCAATGCGGTCAATCTGACCGATGGGCTGGACGGGCTGGCAACAATGCCGGTGATCATTGCGGCGGGGACATTTGCGATCATCGCCTATCTGGCGGGCCGTGCCGACTACGCGCATTACCTGGGCATTCCGCATGTGCCGAGGGCGGGCGAACTGGCGATTTTCTGTGCGGCGGTCATGGGCGCGGGGCTGGCGTTCCTGTGGTTCAACGCGCCGCCGGCGGCGGTGTTCATGGGCGATACCGGCAGCCTGGCGCTGGGCGGCACGCTGGGTGTGATCGCGGTGTCGGTGCACCACGAGATTGTACTCGCGATTGTCGGCGGGCTGTTCGTGATGGAGGCGGTGTCGGTTATCGTCCAGGTCTTCGTCTATAAACGCACCGGCAAGCGGGTGTTTCGGATGGCACCGATCCACCACCATTTCGAACAGCTCGGCTGGCAGGAATCGACTGTCGTTATCCGGTTCTGGATCGTGTCGATCGTGCTGGCGCTGCTCGGCCTTGCCACCTTGAAAGTGAGATAAGCCGCTTCCCATGATCACGTCATCGCGCTTTTCCGGCCAACGCTTTGCAGTGCTGGGTCTTGCCCGTTCGGGGCTGACCAGCGTTGCCAGCCTGGTGGCGGGCGGCGCGGACGTGATTGCGTGGGATGCGCGTGAGGATGCTCGCGAAAAAGTTGCCCGTAAGGCCAGTCTGAATTTGGCAAACCTGACCGATCCGCTGACGATCGATCTCACCGGATTTGCGGGCGTGGTGGTTTCGCCGGGCGTGCCGCTGAACCGCCATCCGATCGCGGCCCATGCCGCGCGGTTTGGGGTGCCGATTATTGGCGACATCGAACTGATGGCGCAAATCCGCCCCGATCTGCCGCCGCACCGCGTGGTCGGGATCACCGGCACCAATGGCAAATCGACCACCACCGCGCTGGTCCACCATCTGTGTCAGGCGGCTGGCCTGCCGACGCGGATGGGTGGCAACATCGGGTTGCCGGTGCTGGGCGAAGACGCCTTGGCAGCGGGCGGCGTCTATGTGCTCGAATTGTCGAGCTATCAGATCGACCTGACCCGGACGCTGGCCTGCGATGTCGCGGTGCTGATCAATCTCAGCCCCGATCACCTTGATCGTTATGACGGGTTTGACGGCTATGCCGCCTCAAAAGAACGGTTGTTCGGAATGCAGACAGCGGGCCAACACGCGATTTTCGGGTGCGGCGATCCGGTCACGCTGGCGGTTGCGACGCGCGTTGCTGCCGGGCGCGGCGCGAGCGATGTCTGCATCCCGGACCCAAAGGCGCTGACGGGCCAGGCCGATTGGCCGTCATTGCAGGGTCCGCACAATCTGGAAAACGCGGCGATTGCGGTCGCGGTGGCCCAGGCGCTTGGAATCGGCGAAGCGGTGTGGCGGCCTGCACTGGCCAGCTTTGTCGGGTTGCCGCATCGGATGGAACGTGTTGCGCAAGCCGATGGCGTGCTGTTTGTCAACGACAGCAAAGCCACCAATCCGGCCTCGACCGCGCCCGCACTGGCGGCCTATCCCCGCATCCACTGGATTTGCGGCGGATTGCCCAAGACCGATACGCTGGACGAATGCGCGCCTGCGTTTGGCCATGTCGTCGCCGCATACACCATTGGCGAGGCCGGACCGCGCTTTGCCGAATTGCTGGCGCCGCATATGCCGGTGACGCGTAGCGAAATGTTGTGCGAAGCGGTGCGTCAGGCGATGGCGGCGGCGCATTCGGGCGACGTCATCATGCTGTCGCCAGCCTGCGCCAGTTTCGACCAGTTTCGCGATTTTGAAGCGCGCGGCGATGCCTTTCGCCAGATCGTCACAACGCTGATCGCCGATCGCGATGCGGCATGTCCTGATCTCAAGGGGAACATCTGATGGCGAGTGCATCGATCACCAGCCGCCCGATGCCGGTTCAGACGCGCGACGGCGGGGTGCGCGTAATCGGCCGCGCCAATCGGTATCGCCGCAGCCGGCGTAGCGAACTGGTGATCTGGTGGCGCGAAATCGATCGGGTCTTGCTCGGCCTCGTCATGATCCTGGTGGTGATCGGCGCGATCGCGGTCGCTGCGGCGTCGCCCGCCAGTTCGCACCGGCTGTCGACCGGGACCAAATCGCTTGGCGATCTGCATTTCTTCTGGCTGCATTTGCGCTGGCTCGCGGTGGGTCTGGTCACGATGTTTCTGGCGTCATTGCTGCCCAAGGAAACCGCGCGGCGGCTGGCGATCATTTTGGCGGCGGCGATGATCGTCGGGCTGATCCTGGTGCCGCTCGTCGGCACCGAAGTGAAAGGCGCGCGGCGCTGGCTCAATCTGGGGATCAGCCTGCAACCATCCGAATTTCTTAAACCTGGCTTTGCGATTGCGCTGGCGTGGATCCTGTCATGGCGGGTGCGCGATCCCAAAATCCCGGTGATGGGCATTTCGATCGGCGTGATGTTGCTGGTCGGCGCATTGCTGATGGCGCAGCCCGATTTTGGATCGACTGTGCTGTTTCTGGGCGTGTGGTTCGTGCTGGTGCTGCTGTCGGGCCTGTCGGTCAGCAAAATCGCGTGGAGCGTGGGCGGCGGTATGGCGGTGCTGGTACTGGCCTATCTGTTCTATCCCAACGCGACACACCGCATCGATGCCTTCGTTTCGGGCGGCAGTGAATTTGACCAGGTTGATCTGGCGATGCGCACATTGTTGAATGGCGGCTGGGGTGGCACCGGGTTGTGGCTGGGTACGCGGAAGATGGCGCTGCCAGAGGCGCATACCGACTATATTTTCTCGGTAATCGGCGAAGAATTCGGGCTGATCATGTGTGGCGTGATCGTGCTGTTGTACTGCGCGATCGTCATGCGCGTGCTGTTGCGCCTGCTGGATGAGGACGACTTGTTCACCGTGCTGGCCTCGGCCGGGCTGACCGCGCAATTGGCGGGGCAGGCGTTCATCAACATTCTGGTCAATCTGCAATTATTTCCTTCAAAGGGTATGACATTGCCCTTGATCAGCTATGGCGGATCGTCGACGATTGCGCTGTTGCTCGGCGTCGGGTTCCTGCTCGCCATAACGCGGCGCAACCCCTATTTGTCGCGTGAAACGTTCGATCCAAAGGATCGTGCCCCAAGAGATCGCGCCCCGAAAGATCGGGCCCGAAAAAATCGGGCCGGAAAAGATCGGGCAGAGGAACCTGTTTCGTCATGACGAGCTCTGCTTTTCACCACTATGTGCTTGCTGCCGGGGGTACCGGCGGGCACCTGATCCCCGCCTTTGCGCTGGCGACCGAGTTGGAACGGCGCGGACATCATGTCGCGCTGGTCACCGACGATCGCGGCGCGCGCATCCCTGGCAAACCCGATTTCTGCCCTGCGCATGTGCTGCCCGCCGGACGGCTGGGCAAAAACCCGCTGACGTGGTGGCGGGGATCGCGCGCGATCTGGCAGGGCCGCGCGATGGCGCTGCGGCTGTTTGAAAGCTTTCAGCCATCATGCGTGGTCGGATTTGGTGGCTATCCCGCGTTACCAGCGCTGCTGGCGGCGCAATCGGCGGGCATCCCGACCGTGATCCACGAACAGAACGCGGTGCTGGGCCGGGTAAACCGCCTGCTGGCCCGCCGCGTCGATGCGATTGCCACGTCGTATCGCGAAGTCGGCCGCCTCAAGCCGAAATGGCTGGGCAAAGTCCATCTGGTCGGCAATCCGGTGCGCGCGCAAGTGCTGGCTTTGCGCAAGGAACCGTTTCCGCCGCTGGGTGAACACGGGTTGTTGCGCGTGCTCGTCACCGGCGGCAGCCAGGGCGCATCGATCCTGGCCGAAGTCGTGCCCGATGGCCTGGCCATGCTGCCACCTGCGCTGCGCCACCGCTTGCAAGTAACACAGCAATGCCGCCCCGAAGATATCGAGGCCGTGCGGGCAAGGTATGCATCGCACCAGATCCCGGCGGAATTGGGCACCTATTTCGAGGACATGGACGTGCGGCTGGCCGAAACGCATCTGTTTATCGGGCGCGCGGGGGCATCGACGATTGCCGAACTGACGGCGGTGGGCCGCCCGGGCATTCTGGTGCCGTTGCCGATTGCGACCGACGATCATCAGGCGGCCAATGCGCGCGAACTGGTCAAAGCCGGCGGCGCGCGCGCAATCCGTCAGCCCGGTTTTGTGCCCAAGGAACTGGCCAAGCAGGTCCAGGCGATTGCTTTGGCGCCCGATGCGCTGGCCTATGCCGCGCATGCCGCGTGGAATTGCGGTTTTCCCGATGCGGTCGGCGATCTGGCCGACCTTGTCGAAAGTTTTGGCGGGGCGCCGGTGATGGATGTGATCCGTATGCAAACCGCCTCTGCGTCTGCGACGTTTGCGCCCGCCGCAGCTGTTCTTGGCGCCGGGTCTGCGCGCGAGCACGCCCGATGAAAGGCGTCGGCATCGACATTGGCACGATCCATTTCGTCGGGATCGGCGGGATCGGCATGTCAGGCATTGCCGAAGTCATGCACAACATGGGCTACCGCGTGCAGGGCTCTGACATTGCCGAAGGCTATGTCGTCGAGGGGCTGCGCGCGCGCGGCATCGCGGTGATGATCGGGCAGAACGCCGCCAATGTTGCGGGCGTGGCCGTCGTCGTGACGTCAACGGCTGTGCGCCGCGACAATCCCGAGGTCGTCGCCGCGCTCGATCAGCGCATCCCGGTGGTGCGCCGCGCCGAAATGCTCGCCGAATTGATGCGTCTGAAAAACACCGTTGCGGTGGCCGGGACGCATGGCAAGACGACGACGACATCGATGGTTGCCTGCCTGCTCGATGCGGGCGGGATCGATCCGACCGTGATCAACGGCGGGATCATCAATTCCTATGGGTCGAACGCGCGTCTGGGCGCCAGCAACTGGATGGTGGTAGAGGCCGACGAAAGCGATGGTTCATTCTTGCGGCTCGACGGCACGATCGCGATCGTCACCAATATCGATCCCGAACATCTCGATCATTATGGCAGCTTTGACAGAGTAAAAGCGGCATTTGTCGAATTCATTGAAAACGTGCCGTTCTATGGCGCCGCGATGCTGTGCATCGATCATCCGGTGGTCCAGGCGATCATCCCGATGGTGCGTGACCGCCGCGTGATCACTTATGGTTTTTCGGCGCAAGCCGATGTTTGCGGCGAAGCCGTCACGCCGGTCCCGGGTGGCAATCGGTTTACCGTGGTGCTGCGCGCCCGCGATGGCGGCGTTCACCGGATCGAGGACGTGATGTTGCCGATGCCAGGGCGCCACAATGTGCAAAACGCGCTGGCCGCGATTGCCGTGGCGCGCGAAATGGGCGTGCCGGATGATGTCATTCGCGGTGGTTTTGCCAAATTCGCCGGGGTCAAACGGCGCTATACCAAAGTCGGCGAAATTGCATTCGATGGCGGCGTTGCGACCGTGATCGATGATTATGGCCACCACCCGGTCGAAATCCGCGCCGTGCTGGCCGCCGCCCGTGAAGGCGCGCTGGGCCGCGTAATCGCAGTGGTGCAACCGCACCGCTTTACCCGGTTGCGCGACCATATGGAGGATTTCCAAGGCGCGTTCAACGATGCCGATGTGGTGTTCGCCGCGCCGGTTTACGCGGCGGGTGAGCCACCGATCGAGGGCGTTGATGCCAATGTCCTGGTCGAAGGGATCAAGGCGCGCGGGCACCGCAGCGCGCATACCGTGGCCGGGGCCGACGCGCTGACTGTGGAATTGGCGGGTCTGTTGCGTGCCGACGATATCGTGGTTTGCCTGGGCGCGGGCGATATCACCCGCTGGGCGGCAGGCCTGGCCGATGCGGTCCGGCGCGAACTGGAAGCGGCATGATGTCCGCCGATTGCCAATCTGCGGACCAGTCTGATGGCATGTCTGATGGCATGTCTGATGGCATGTCTGGGCGCGGCAAACTGACCGAAAACGCACCGCTCGCCCCGCTGGTCTGGTTCAAGGCGGGCGGCGCTGCACAATGGCTGTTTGAACCGGCGGACACCAACGATCTGTGCGCGATGCTTGGCACGCTGCCCTCTGATGTGCCGGTCATGGCGCTGGGGCTGGGGTCCAATCTGATCGTGCGCGATGGTGGTATCGCGGGCGTTGTCGTGCGGCTGGGCAAACCATTTGCGGCGGTGCGCGCGATCGATGCGGTGACGCTGGAATGCGGCGGCGGCGCGTCTGGCGTGCTGGTGTCGTCGATGGCGCGCGACAATGGTATTGCGGGCCTGGAATTCCTGCGCTCAATCCCCGGCACCGTTGGCGGGTTCGTGCGGATGAACGGGGGTGCCTATGGGCGCGAAGTCAAGGATGTGATGATCGAATGCGATGTGGTTACCCGCGAGGGCGAGATTGTGACTCTGCCGGCGGACGAACTTGGTTTTACCTATCGCCATTCGGACCTGACCGACGGGTCGATCGTGGTCTGTGCGCGGTTTCGCGGGCATCCGGGCGACGCAGCCACGATCCAGACCGAAATGGACCGTATTGCCGCCGCGCGTGAAGCCGCACAGCCGCTGCGCAGCAAGACCGGCGGTTCGACGTTCAAGAATCCCGCCGGGCACAGGGCGTGGGAACTGGTTGATGCCGCCGGATGCCGTGGGATGATGCTTGGTGGCGCGCAGGTGAGCGAGAAACATACGAACTTCCTGATCAACACAGGAACTGCCACGGCGGCGCAGATCGAGGCGCTGGGCGAACTGGTGCGCGACAAAGTGCGCGCGGCGACGGGCGTCGATCTGGAATGGGAAATCCGGCGTGTGGGCATGCCCTGCCCACCCTGTACAATTGGCAAAGCAGGTGATGCGTGAACACACTCCATGTCGCCGTGCTGATGGGCGGTTGGTCGAATGAACGGCCGGTTTCGCTGATGAGCGGCCATGGCGTTGCCGACGCGCTGGAGGCGCGCGGGCATACCGTCACGCGGATCGATATGGGGCGCGATGTTGCGCAAGTCCTGGCCGCGACCGCGCCCGATGTGGTGTTCAACGCCTTGCACGGCACGCCTGGCGAAGACGGCACGGTGCAGGGCATGATGGATCTGATGGGGCTGACGTATACCCATTCGGGCCTGGCCGCGTCGGTCATTGCGATCGACAAGGAACTGACCAAACACGCCCTGGTGCCGCACGGTATCCCGATGCCCGGCGGCCGCGTCGTGGCGGTTGCCGAAATCTTTGAACACGACCCGCTGCCGCGTCCATATGTGCTCAAACCCGTCAACGAAGGGTCGTCTGTCGGGGTTGCGATCGTGACGGATGCGGGTAATTACGGCAATCCGGTCGCGCGCGATGCGATTGGCCCGTGGCAGCAATTCAGTCACTTGCTGGCCGAGCCATTCATCCGGGGGCGCGAATTGACGACAGCGGTTCTGGGCGATCGGGCGTTGCTCGTCACCGAACTGCGGCCCAAATCTGGCTTCTACGATTTTGATGCGAAATACACAGAAGGTATGACCGATCACATCTGCCCGGCGCAGATTCCCGACGAAGTGACCGACGCCTGCCGCGAAATCGCGTTGCGTGCGCATCGTCTGCTCGGGTGTCGTGGCACCAGCCGCAGCGATTTTCGCTGGGATGACGAACGCGGCATCGACGGGCTGTTCCTGCTCGAAGTGAACACCCAGCCGGGGATGACCCCGCTCAGCCTCGTGCCCGAACAAGCGCGCGCACTGGGCATGGACTATGGCGATCTGGTCGAGGCGATTCTCATCGAAGCGCTTGAACGCAAAGGAGCCCGCTGACATGGCGCAGACGATCCGGCGTGGCGGCAAAGGCGTGCGGCGCGCAGCCGCTGCGCGCACTACCAAAAAACGCGTGGCCACTGCGCGCAAACAGACCGGTAATATTGTCGGTCAGGCGGTGCGCTGGTTGCCGTTTTCGGACGAGACGCTTCATCGCATGCTGATCATGGCGATTGTCGGCGGGGTCCTTGGCGCGATTGCGATCGGCGCAGACCTGGCCGGCGTTCCCGCGATGGTCGAAAACGAAGTCGCGGTGCTGGCCGGGCACGCCGGGTTCAAAGTCAAACGCGTCGAAGTGCGCGGCGTGAACCGCATGAATGAACTGGCGATCTATGAAAAAGTGCTGGGCCAGCGCGACCAGGTGATGTCGCGGCTGGATCTGGCCGCATTGCGCACCGATCTGCTGACGCTGCCATGGGTCAAGGATGCGCGGGTGTCGCGGCAATTGCCCGATACGCTGGTGGTCGATGTGGTTGAGCGCAGCCCGCATGCGGTGTTGCGCGATAGCGGCCATTTTGTGCTGATCGATGAAACCGGGCACGCGCTGGAGGCGGTGCCCAATTCGCGGGCGCGCGGGATGCTGGTTTTGGCGGGCCGGGGCGTCGAATACCAGGTCGGCGCGCTCGACAAATTGCTGGAAACCGCGCCCGCGCTCAAAACCCAGGTGGCCGATGCCGAATGGGTCGGCAATCGGCGCTGGAACCTGACATTCAAGACCGGACAAGTGTTGGCATTGCCCGAAGGCGATGACGAAAGCGCGGCCGCATTGCTCAACTTTGCGCGGATGGACGGGGTTGATCGCCTGTTGGGTGGCAAAGTCGCCGCGTTTGACATGCGTGTGCCCGAACGTGTGTATCTGCGCATCCCCGGCCATTCGGAGGCGGTCGCTGCCGAAGCCAAAGCCGCTGCCGTGGCGCGCGCCGAACGGGCCAACGGGGCCGATGGCCCGGCTAAATCATTCAGCGCTAAATCATCCGGGCCGAAAGCCGCCACCAAAACCGCCACCAAAACAGGCGGCCACGCCGACAACGCCCCGCACGCTGCCGCGACGGCGCACGATTGATGTATAGTATCTGATGGCCATTCCGCGCATCACCAAAGTCTTTGCCGCCGTCAACGTCGGCTCGTTCCGGACATCCGCGATGATCGCGGGATTGGCCGAAACGGGCGATCTGGTCGTGCTGGGGTCGGGTCACCGCGCCAGTGCGGGGATCAAGCGCGGCTATGTGATCGACATGGTCGCCGCGACCCATTGCGTACGCGATGCGATCGAACGCGCCGAAAAAATGGCCAATGCCAGCGTGCAATCGGTGTGGATCGGGTGCGCCGGGGCGGGGTTGGTCAGCACCACCGCGCGCGTCGAAGTCGACATTGGCGGCCGACGCATCGAACAGGACGATATCGAACATTTGCTGATCACCGCGCGCGAAGTGATCCAACCGGAAGGGCGCCAGGTGCTGCACGCGCAGCCGGCGCATTATACGCTCGACGGCGCACACGGCGTGCCCAATCCCAAAGGGCTGCACGCCGAACGTCTGGCGGTCGATATCCATGTGATGCTCGCCGATGGCGCACCGATCCGCAATCTGAAGGAAACCGTCGAAAAGGCGCATTTGCGAGTTGAGGCCGTGGTCGGATCGCCGGTCGCGACCGGCCATGCCTGCCTGACCCCCGAAGAGCGCGAAATCGGCGTCGCGCTGGTCGAATTCGGCGCCGAAGTGACCACCGTTTCGGTCTATGCGGCGGGCATGTTGCTGGGGATGCAAGTCATTCCGTTTGGATCGGGCGATATTACCGATGCGATTTCGTCGGCGTTCGGCATTCGCCGTTATCAGGCCGAGCGTTTGAAATGCATGTCGGGTTCGGCGATCGCCAGCCCCGCCGATCATCGCGAAATGATCCCGGTCAATGCGCCCGGCGATCCCGAAGGCAGTGGGCCGATCGCGCGGCACGCCGATGACAAGAACCGTATTCCGCGCGCCGAACTGATTTCGGTGATCACGCAGCAACTGGGCTATATTACTGAGGAAATGTCCAAGGCGTTGAAAGCAATGGGTTTTACCGGCCAACGCGGACAGCAGGTGGTGCTGACCGGCGGCGGCGCACAATTGGCGGGGCTGGCCGATTTTACGCAAGGCGCGCTCGGGCGGCCGGTCCGCATCGGTTCGCCGCCGACGATGCTGGGCCTGCCGCCGGGCAATGCAACACCCAGTTCGTCGACGCTGGTCGGACTGTTGTTGTACGCGGCGGCCGAACCGGTCGACATTCGCGCTATCGGCCCGAGTTGGCGCGGCGATGGCGAAAAACGCGGATTTTGGGCCATGGTGGCGCGGATCTGGCGGGCGGTGGGCGAGTATTTCTGAGTGAAACGAAGGCAATCTGTGGAAAAGCCGCGTTTGACTTTGATTCGACGATTCATTGTGTGCCAAAGATAAGGTTGTTTCTGCGACCGGGCCCTGTGCCCGATCAAAGTGCCTGACCATAATTTTCGAGGTATTGCCCTCGTCCGTACCGGGAGACCGCCATGAGCATCAATATCGGACCGCCGTCGATCGATGAATTGCGGCCCCGTATCACGGTGATCGGGGTTGGCGGCGCAGGCGGCAATGCCATTGCCAACATGATCCGCGCCGGCATCGAGGGCGTCGATTTCGTTGTCGTCAACACCGACGCACAGGCGCTGAACAATTCCATCGCGGATACCCGCATTCAGCTCGGGCCCGCAATCACGCAAGGGTTGGGCGCAGGCGCCCGTCCCGAAGTCGGTCGCGCCGCTGCCGAAGAAACGATGGCCGAACTCGAACGCGCGCTCGAAGGCGTGCACATGGTGTTCATCGCCGCCGGCATGGGTGGGGGTACCGGCACCGGTGCCGCCCCGGTGATTGCCGAAGCGGCCCGCCGCAAAGGCGTGTTGACCGTGGGCGTGGTGACAAAGCCGTTCCTGTTTGAAGGCGCGCGCCGCATGCGCGCGGCCGAAACCGGCATCGAGGAACTGCAGAGGCACGTCGATACGCTGATCGTCATTCCCAATCAGAACCTGTTCCTGATCGCCAAAGCCGAAACAACTTTCAAAGAGGCGTTTGGGCTGGCCGACGAAGTCCTGCAGCAGGGCGTGCGGTCGATCACCGACCTGATGGTCATGCCCGGCCTGATAAATCTCGATTTTGCCGACGTGCGCTCGGTCATGGGCGAAATGGGCAAGGCGATGATGGGCACGGGCGAGGGTGAAGGCCCCAACCGGGCGCTCGAAGCGGCGGAACGCGCGATTGCCAACCCATTGCTCGACGGCGTGTCGATGCAGGGCGCCAAAGGCGTGATCATTTCGATCATCGGCGGCGATGATATGAAGCTGCTGGAAGTCGACGAAGCGGCCAACCACATCCGCGAACTGGTCGATCCCAATGCCAACATCATCTGGGGTTCGGCGTTCAATCCCGATCTTGATGGTAAAATCCGCGTGTCGGTGGTCGCCACCGGTATCGAACAGACCAGCGAACAGGCCGAAATTGCTTCGCGCCCGACATCGGTTGGCGGATCACGCGGTCCGGCGTTCCCCGGCGCGGCGCAAGGCATTGCGCCACGCCCGCCAGTGGGCTCGCCGCCTGTGGCCACCGAAGAGCCGGAAGCCGCGCCCGCTCAGACCAGGCCCGCAGAGACTAAGCCGGCTGGGGCAGAGCCTCACGCATTGTATTCCGATGGTCCGCCGTCTGCCGAAGATGAACCGTTTGACCTGACGTTCGACCTTAGCGAAGAACCGGCTGCTTCGGGGCTTCCGGCAGAGCCGCCGGCGTTGGGGCTGCCACGGTTTGGTCGCTCTGCGGGAACGACCGAATTCGGCGAACCAGCCGCGCCGGTGCGCCCGGCTACGGGTGGATCGACGCTGTTCGAACGGATGGCCAGCCTGTCGCGCGGCACACGCACGGGCGCAGAGGCAGAGCCTGAAGACGACGGCAAAGCGCCGAACATCCCGCGCTTTCTCGGCCGACAGAATAATCAGTAATTTCAAAAAGGGGTTGCGCCCAAAACCGGCGCGTCTTGCATTTCATCGGGCTGACGGCATGATTGATCGCATCATGCCGCCAGCCCGTGCTTTTTAGGTTAGAGGCGCTGACAATGATTCGGCTCTCCCCACTATCCGTGCTCATCCTGTCTCCATTCCGCCGCCGCCGCGCGCGCGCGCTAGTGCTTGGCGCTGCATTGCTTGGCGCGTCTTCAGCCATGGCCGCGCCGCCGCAAGCGGCAGATGATGAACAAGGGCCTGCCTCGGTGTCGCGTCCAGTGGTTGAGCCCACCGCACCCAGCGCGGGCAAGGCGCTCAATGCTGCGCTGGGCCATCTGGCGCGCGATCCACGCAATGTCGAGGCTTTGCTGCAGGCGGGGAACGCCGCGCTGGCGCTGGGTGACAATGAGGCTGCGCTGGGATTTTTCACGCGCGCCGATCAGGTCTCACCAGCCAATGCGACGGTGAAGGCGGCAATTGCCGGGGCACGGTTGCATCTTGATGATCCGGTTGAAGCGCTGCGCTGGTATGCCGACGCTGAAAAAACGGGTGCCGACGCGTCTACTTTTGCGCTCGATCGCGGGCTGGCGTTTGATCTGGTCGGCGACAACACTGCATCGATCGCGCAATATCGCCTGGTGCTGGCGCGCAGCCGTGACCCCGCACTACGCGATGAAGCCACCCGCCGCGAAGCGTTGAGCCTGGCAATCGGCGGGGACCGGCGCGGCGCGGACCTGGCGCTGCTGCCCTTGCTGCAACGCCAGGACCGCGCGGCCTGGCGTGCGCATATTTTTGTGCTCGCGATTGGCGGGCGTGGGGATGACGCGGTCAATGTCGCGCATGCGACGATGCCGCCCGACCTGGCCGAATCGATTGCGCCCTATCTGCGGTTCATGGTGCGGCTGACCCCGGCGCAACAGGCCGCAGTCGCCAGCCTGGGCCGGTTTCCGCGCGCGGCCGATATCGGCCGCGATGATTCGCGCGTCGTGGCCTATTCCGTCACCCATCCGCGCGTGCCGCTGGTTGTGGCGGCGCCGGTCTTGGCCAGAGCGTTGCCTACGGCGGCCGACGCCAAGGCCGCGCGCCGACGCCACGGCCAGACTGTCGTCATGGCCGCTGCGCCGGCGGCACTACCCGACATTGCGCTGCCCGCGCCGCCGCCGCCGGTTATGCTGGCGGCAAATACCGGTCCGATTCCTGCGCCGAGCGCGGGTCATGCACCCGTGCTGGTTGCGCGCATTGCACCGGTCGCCCCTGTTGCCAGCCGCAACACGTCTCCGCGCCAATCGGCTTTCGATCTGGCGCAAGCGACCGGCAGCGCGCGCGCGCGAACTTCGGCGGCGGCGGCAATTTCACCCCGAGTGCCGCAGCCTGCCGTGCTGTCGCGGCTGGACATGCCGCCACCACCGCACCGCATCGCCGCCGCGCCGATCACGACGCCTGATGCCCCAACGCCACCAATTTCGACTCAGTTCTTTCCGACCCCGGCCATTTTGGCCCAGCTTCATCCGGCCCAGCCCCACCCGGCCCAGGCGCTTGCGGTTGCTGCGGCGCGCGCGCCGTTGCCTGCACCGGTCATGGTATCAATGCCGGTGG
>JAYTHT010000233.1:0-1398 GCA_043732365.1 Novosphingobium sp.
CAGTGAAATCGCGCCCCGATCTGGCGCGGCCCGATTTGTGGCGTGAAGCGGCGTTTATCGCGGGCGAATGGCGCAAGTCCGATCGCACGATAGCGGTCGATAACCCTGCAACGGGCGAAGTGATCGGCCATATCCCGGATTTCGGCGCTGCCGAAGCCGGGGAAGCGGTGACCGCCGCCCATGCAGCGTTTGGTGCGTGGCGCAAAAAGACCGGCAAGGAACGCGGCATCGTCTTGCGCCGCTGGGCCGAATTGATGGCGCTGCACGCCGACGATCTGGCGCTGATCATGACCGCCGAACAGGGCAAGCCGCTGGCCGAAGCGAAAGGCGAAGTGGCCTATGCCGCATCGTTCCTGGAATGGTTTGCCGAAGAGGCGCGGCGGGTGCGCGGCGAAGTGTTGACGCCGCATATGACCGATCGTCGGCTGGTCGTGACGCGGCAGCCGGTGGGCGTCGTCGGTGCGATCACGCCGTGGAATTTCCCGCTGGCGATGATCACGCGCAAGGCCGGTCCTGCACTTGCGACCGGTTGTACATTCGTGGTCAAACCGTCTGAATTGACGCCTTTTTCGGCGCTGGCGCTGGCGGTGCTGGCGCAAGAAGCGGGGGTGCCTGACGGCGTCCTGAGCGTGATCACGGGTGAGGCCAAGGGCATCGGCGGCGTGTTGACCGGCGATCCTCGGGTGGCCAAATTCACGTTCACCGGATCGACCGCCGTGGGCAAGATGCTGGCCGCGCAATGCGCCTCGACGGTCAAACGCGTCAGCCTGGAACTGGGCGGCAACGCGCCGTTTATCGTGTTTGAAGACGCCGATATCGATGCCGCAGTCGAAGGCGCCCTGGTGTCGAAATTCCGCAACACCGGACAAACGTGCGTGTGCGCCAACCGGCTGTATGTCCACGATGCGGTCTATGACGCCTTTGCGCAGAAACTGGCGGCGCGCGTCGCGACGTATCGGATTGGCAATGGCCTGGCCGGGCCGACCGAACAGGGACCACTGATCGACGCGCGCGCAGTTGCCAAAATCGCCTCGCATGTCGCCGATGCGCTGGCCCATGGCGCACGCACGTTGACGGGTGGGGCACCCGACCCATCGGGCGACCGGTTCTATCAGCCAACGGTGCTGGTCGAGGTCCGCCCCGATGCCTTGCTCGTGCGCGAGGAAACGTTTGGGCCTTTGGCCGGATTGATCCGTTTTACCGAAGAAGCGCAAGTCGTGCATTACGCTAACGATACCCGCGCCGGTCTCGCCGCGTATGTCTATACCGCGAATGCGCCGCGCCAGTGGCGCCTGATGGAATCGCTCGAATACGGGATGGTCGGGATTAACACCGGGCTGATTTCGACCGAGGCCGCGCCATTCGGCGGGGTCAAGGAATCCGGGCTGGGGCGCGAGG
>JAYTHT010000234.1:0-1397 GCA_043732365.1 Novosphingobium sp.
ATGACTGGCGCAATGACTGGCGCAATGACTGGCATGCCCACCGATCCGCAGCAAAATGGCCCAACCCGATCGGCAACGATCACCACCTCGACCAGCACCAGCACCTTTGTTGCGCACCCCGAGGCCATCGGCGCACTGTCGACTTTGGCGGTGACACTTCCGGTGTCAAATCGCATGCTCGACGCAATGGCCTATAGCAGGGGGCGTTTTCGCGTTGAAATCGGCGGAATGGCGCCAGTCTTGCTGCCGTCATGGTCCGAAGTTGGCCGGCTGGTCGAGGATTGCCGGGGCCACGGATAAATCCGCTGGTGGGGCGCACGCCCGACGTTTTGGCGGCGCGGCGCGAGCATGGTGCGGAGGGTTGAGCCTGATGCGAATTTTTTTAGTTCAAGTCTTGTGGTTGGACGCCAGATGAATCATCTTGGGTCCAGGGCAGTGGCGGGTTTGATGACCCGGAAACGGTCCAGTCGGATCAGGTGAGGCCCACCTGAACGGCGAATTTGGCGCAACAACGCGAAAGGAGGTGATCCGATGTCCCATGGTTCAGCACAGAGGTCGGAAATCCGTAGAGCGAGGCATTATCGCTGATTGTCGAAATGACGCGATAAAGGCTTCGTGAGCGGCACTTCCGGCCGCTGACCATGCGAAGGGCCGTTTCCCAATGGGAAGCGGCCCTTCACATTTGTTTCAAACGTATTGCATTTCACGCAACAATAGTACAATGTGACGCAATGTCGGCGCCGACTTCCGGTGCACCATGATTTTGTGAGAAGGATTTGCCATGGCGTCGTCCGCCAGCCCGTCAGAATTTGCCCGCACCCCGCATCCCGCCCCGCGTGGCGTGGATGAACGCACGGCGATTTTGACCAACCCCGGCTTTGGCACGACGTTTTCCGATCACATGGTCGAAATCGATTTTGACGCCGCACAGGGCTGGCACAATCCGCGCGTCGTCCCTTACGGCCCGATCGCGCTCGATCCGGCGGCGGCTGTGCTACATTATGCGCAGGAAATCTTTGAAGGGTTGAAAGCCTATCGGCTGGACGATGGCGGCATCGCGCTGTTCCGGCCAGAGGCTAATGCCGCGCGGTTCAACGCCTCGGCCCGCCGCCTCGCCATGCCCGAACTTCCGCCCGAACTGTTTGTCGAAGCGGTACGCCAGCAAGTTCTGGCCGACGCCGACTGGTTCCCCACGGTCGAGGGTGGATCGCTGTATTTGCGCCCGTTCATGTTCGCGTCAGAGGCGTTCCTGGGCGTGCGCCCCGCCCGCACCTACAAATTCCTGGTTATTGCCAGCCCGGCGGGCAACTATTTCAAATCGGGCGCACCCGCCGTGTCGATCTGGGTCAGCGATTACTCGCGCGCCGCGCCGGGCGGGACCGGCGCAGCCAAATGCG
>JAYTHT010000235.1:0-1395 GCA_043732365.1 Novosphingobium sp.
GCGGACCGGCTTCTGGATGCACGGTGATGATATCGGCGCCTGCCGCGGCAAATGCTTCGAGATACGGATCGATCGGCGAAATCATCAGATGGACATCGAGCGGCTTCGTCGTATGCGGTCGCAGCGCCTTGACCACGCCGGGCCCGATCGTGATGTTTGGCACAAAATGCCCGTCCATGACATCGACATGGATCCAGTCCGCACCTGCGGCGTCGATCGCGCGCACGTCTTCGCCCAGTTGCGCGAAATCGGCAGACAGGATCGATGGCGAGATCAGCGGCACGGTCATGTGTGTACGCTCATTGGGGGGAGGCAACCCGGTCTATTCAAAGCGCCGCACCGGCAATGCCGGTGCGGCCTGGCTATGCCGATACCCATGCCGCCATGTTGCTACAAGTCGCTTCGCGCGCGTTTTCCACACGCTCTGTCGGGATTTTCATGATTTTCGCGTGTTTGGGTGGAGGGAGGTTAATCCGCAGTACACGCGAGGGCAGGCAACATCATATTGCATGCGGCTCTTTTGTCTCGGTTTCGCGACAAATTGGCGCAGGAGCGGGGTCTTGCGCGCAGCGCGCGAAAGTCCCATGTCGGCCGAATATCAGCTAGTATTGGGTGCAGGATTCGATGCGTTCCATCTTTTATCGCGCCCTTTCGCGGTCCGCCTTTGGTGCAGGTTTGCTGGCCGCGGGGCTGATCGCGACGCCCGCACAGGCAGCGCCGCCGTGCCTGGGTCCGCACAGTGATGTGTGGATCTATGTTTCGGCCGATGGCGTGCGTAATGGACAAGGGCAAGTGGCTACGACGATCTATAGCGACAATCCTGACCGGTTTCTCGTCAAGAACGGGTCGCTGTATGTCGTGCGCACCCCGGCGGTGGCTGGCGTAACGAAGTATTGCGTGTTCCTGCCATCGACCGGGGTCTATGCAATCGCGATCTATCACGATGAGGACAATTCAGGCACGATCAACCGCGGCGGGGTGCTCGGTATCCCCACCGAAGGCTTTGGATTTTCGAACAACCCGCCGACCTTGGCGAGCCTGCCGGTGTTTCGTACGGTGCGGCTCGCTGTGCCACGCGCCAATCTGGCAACGACAATCCATCTCAAATATCCGTGACCGAACCAATTCGGCCTGATCTCTTGATCGCGGCGCCTTTGGCGCCCGAGGTGATGGTCGCACTGGATCAGGCGTTTACAACGCACCGCCTGTGGGAATCGCCCGGTGATGCCACGCTTGCGCAGGTGCGGGGCATGGCCGCCAGCACGCTGGCTGGTCTGGTCGGCGCGGCGCTGTTTGTACGGCTGCCTTCGCTTGAAGTGATTGCCAATTTTGGCGTGGGCTATGACAACATCGATCTCGCCGCTGCCCTCGCATCCGGGATTGTCGTTACCAACA
>JAYTHT010000236.1:0-4947 GCA_043732365.1 Novosphingobium sp.
TCGATAAAGTGCATTTGCGGGCGTCGACCGGCATCGATTGGGCCAATCCGCGTCCGTTGCGCGATGTGATCGATGGATCGCTGACCAAGATTGCCGGGCTGTGGGCGACCTGGGCGCTGATCGGCTTTATCTATTGCATCGGGCGCTGGTACTGGCGCGGCAATTACCTGTTTGCGATGGACATGATGCGCGATGCTGCGCCGCTGCTGTTTGCCGGCGCGGTGCCTTATGTGCTGTGGCTCGACCGGGTGCTGATCAATCCGCGCGATGGCGCCTGGCATTTTGGCGCGATGCTGATCGGACGCGAACCGTGGGACCCGGCGCAAGTGCGCCACCATTTGCGCGCCTGGGCGGTCAAGGGTTTTTTCATCGCGTTCATGCTGTCGATCGTGACGCTGGGCTTTATGGATGAGGTCCGCGCCGATTTTGTCCACATCGCGGCCAACCCGGTCACGATTGGCAATGTCAGCATCGAATTCATGTTCATGCTCGATGTACAGATCGCGATGGTTGGCTATCTGCTGACGATAAAGCCGCTCGATGCGCAGATCCGCACCGCCAATCCGTTGCTGGCGGGCTGGGTCGCGGCGCTGATATGTTACCCCCCGTTTATCGAGATGGGCAATGGTTCGGTGCTCGATTACCATCAAAACACCGCCGAATGGTCGTTTTGGCTTTCAGGATACCCGGCGCTGTTGTGGGTCTGGGCCGGGCTGCTGGTCACGCTGACCGCGATTTATGCGTGGGCGACCGTGGCGTTTGGTTTGCGTTTTTCAAACCTGACGTATCGCGGCGTGCTGACCAATGGGCCTTATGCCTGGACGCGCCATCCGGCATATCTGTCGAAAAACACGTTCTGGTGGTTGCTGACGATGCCGTTCCTGGCAACCACGCATTCGCCGGTCGATGCATTGCGCAACACGGTCACGCTCGGGCTGGTCAGCGCGGTCTACTACTGGCGCGCCCGCACCGAAGAAGCACACCTGCTGGCCGCCGACCCCAAATATCACGCCTATCACGCATGGATGGCGGATTATGGCCCGATCACCGCGAGGCTGGGGCGGATGGGACGCTGGCTGATGTCGCGGCGTGCAAGTCTGCGGCGTTAAGGCCTGACGCGAAACTCGCTTTTTCGCGAGTTTCGCTCGCAAATCTCAGACCGCCACGCCATCGTCGGTTTCAAAGATCCGGATGTCGCGTTCGGTCGGGTTCAGAGCTGCGCGTTCGATGGTCCACGCCTGCATGTGCGCAGTCTTGAAATGCGCGTCGAGCGCGGACCGATCGCGCCATTTTTCGGCGACATGGATCAGGCCGGGATCGAGCAAATCCTGCGCATAGGCGTACGCGATGCAGCCGTCCTCGGCGCGGGTCGCCTCGATCACACGCTTTGCCATGCCCATTGCGATGGCGACATTTTCGGGCAGCATACGGAACGTTCCGGCGACCAGGATCATGGTTGGCTCCTCAAAAACTTGAATCATCGTAAATGCGGCTCAGATCGCCGGCCCATGCCCCGTTGTAGAGGTCAAGCAAGCGTTCGGCCGACGTTTTGCCGCGCGCGACAACTTCGTCGAGCGTGCTCAGATAGCCGGTTTCGTTGTCGCCCGCTTCGTTCAGCCGGCCACGCGCTACCAACCCGCTGCGCGCGATATCGAGCACGATGCCCGCGATATCGCGCAATGTGCCGCCGCCGGGCAGCGGTGCATCCAGACCCAGCCGGGGCACTTCGGCGCGCAGGCGTTCGCGCCCTTCGATATCCCAGTCCTTGACCAGGGCCCAAGCCGCATCGAGCGCGACTTGATCATACAGCAGCCCGACCCAGAATGCGGGCAGTGCGCAAATCCTGTTCCACGGTCCGCCATCGGCGCCGCGCATTTCCAGGAATGATTTCAACCGCACTTCGGGAAAAGCGGTCGACATATGGTCGGTCCAATCCGACTGGCGTGGCTTTTCGCCGGGCAACGCGGGCAGCCGGCCATCGAGGAAATCGCGGAACGATTGCCCCGCAGCATCGATGTATTTGCCATCGCGAAACACGAAATACATCGGCACATCAAGCATGTAATCGACATAGCGTTCATAGCCAAAGCCGTCTTCGAACACGAACGGCAACATGCCGGTGCGCGCTGGGTCGGTGTCGGACCAGATATGGCTGCGGTACGACAAAAACCCGTTGGGCTTGCCCTCCAGAAACGGCGAATTGGCAAACAGCGCGGTCGCCAGCGGTTGCAGCGCCAGGCCGACCCGGAATTTCTGCACCATGTCGGGCTCGCTCGCATAGTCGAGATTGACCTGGATCGTGCATGTGCGCAGCATCATGTCGAGGCCCATCGTGCCGACGCGCGGCATATGACGCAGCATGATTGCATAGCGGCCCTTGGGCATGATCGGCAGTTCAGCGCGCGTCTTGTCCGGCCACAGCCCGAGCCCGAGATAGCCGAGCCCCAGCCGGTCGCCGATTGCTTTGGCCTGTGCCAGATGACGCCCGGTTTCGGCGCAAGTCTGGTGCAGGTTTTCGAGCGGCGCGCCTGACAGTTCCAGCTGTCCGGCCGGTTCCAGGCTGACCGCGCCATCGGCGCCGCTCAGTGCGATGACATGGCCATCCTCGACCACCGGTTTCCAGCCGAATTCGGTCAACCCGTCCAACAGATCGCGGATGCCGCCCGGTTCGTCATACGACGGGGCGCGGTGGTCCGCTTTGCGATAGACAAATTTCTCGTGCTCGGTCCCGATCCGCCATGACGCAGGCGGTTTCTCACCGTTTTGCATCGGCGCGATCAAGTCCTCGCGGTTCTCGATCAGGGGTTCGTTGGTGTCAGATTCCTGCCGCGTGCTCATTCGCGCATCCGTTAAAGGTCGAATGCGTTTCGCGCTACAACTTATTGTTGTCCGCTGGTCCAGTTACTGGGTCCCAGTCGCCTGCGATACCCATCCATAATGCGCATGCGGCAATGGCGGCGGTTTCCCCGCGCAGGATGCGTGGTCCCAGCGTTATGGGCAACGCGGAGGGATGCGCGCGGATTGCGGCGCGTTCCGCGGAGTCAAATCCGCCTTCCGGGCCGATCAGCAATCCAGCGGGGCCAGGGCGGGCGAAACTTTCCGCCGCCGGGGCCCCGCCCGTTTCATCGGCAAAAAACAGCGCGCGTCCGTCGGGCCATTGCGCCAGCAGCGCAGCCAGCGCGACCGGCGCATCGCACGTTGGCAGCGCGGTACGCGCGCATTGCTCGGCTGCCTCGACCAGAGTCGCACGCACGCGATCGGGGTTGATCCGGTCGGCCACACAACGGCGCGTCAGCACGGGACGGATTTTGGCGACGCCCAATTCGCAAGCCTTTTCAAGCACGAGGTCAAACCGGTCCTTTTTCAAGAGCGCCGGGCACAGCCAGAAATCGGGCACCGACTCGCGTTCGCGCAAGTGCGTGACGCAGCGCAGCATCAGGCCGCGCTTCCCCACATTGTCCGCTTCGGTAGCCCATTCGCCGGTCTTATCGTCGCATAGAATTACGCAATCGCCGGGCGCGATGCGCATCACACGCATCAGGTAATGCGCCTGCGGCCCATCGATCGCGACCACGACATCGGCACCCAACGGGCCCGGCACAAACAGGCGCGGGGCGGATTTGGGCGGCCAGGCAGGGGTGTCAGGGAACGCAATGGTCATCCTCCCGACCTAGACCGGCATGCGCTACAGGGCAATCGGACTTGCCCTGCCGCGCTGCGCAGAGCAGGACTGCGCACGATGATCGATCAGACCACTATCGTTCCCGACAGTCAGCACAAGGGCCTGATTGCCTTATTGCCGCTGCCCTGGCGTCCCTATGCCATGCTGGCGCGGTTCGATCGGCCGATCGGCTGGTGGCTGTTGTTCTGGCCATGCGTCTGGGGGCTGTTTCTGGCGGGCGCCAGCAAGCCGTGGGCGATGATCGCGTGGATGTTGCTGGGATCGATCGCGATGCGCGCCGCAGGATGCGTCTATAACGACATTGTCGAT
Source organism: Novosphingobium sp. (assembly GCA_043732365.1). Taxonomy (GTDB): domain Bacteria; phylum Pseudomonadota; class Alphaproteobacteria; order Sphingomonadales; family Sphingomonadaceae; genus Novosphingobium. The sequence continues at coordinate 3,992 of JAYTHT010000236.1, forward strand.
GTCGATATAGACGCGCGGGTTGCGCGTACCGCGTCGCGTCCGATTGCCAGCGGCGCGGTGACAAAACGCGCGGCATGGATGTGGATGCTGGCACTGCTGGCAGTCGGCCTGCTGGTCCTGCTGCAATTACGCTGGCAGGCGGAACTGGTCGCGCTGGCCAGCTTGCTGCTGGTTGCGGCCTATCCGTTCATGAAACGGATTACGGGTTGGCCGCAGGCGTGGCTCGGGCTGGTGTTTACGTGGGGCGCGCCGACTGCGTGGGTCCAGGCGAGCGGGTTGGACCGGCTCGCCCCGCTGGGTTTGCTATACTTTGGCTGTTGGGCATGGTGCATGGGCTATGATACGATTTACGCGTGCCAGGATCGCGAAGACGACATGGCGATCGGCATCGGATCGTCGGCGCTGTCGTTTGGGCGTCATGTCCGTGCGGGCGTGATTGTGCTGTATGCGCTGGCGCTGGCGGGCTGGGCCGGCGCGGTGTGGCTGGTGCGGCCCGACCCGCTGGCGTTGCTGGCGCTGCTGCCAGTGGCGGTGCAACTGGGCTGGCAGGCGCTGACCTTGCGGCCCGACGATGGCGCTGGCGCGCTGGCGCGGTTCAGGTCGAACCGCTTTGCCGGGCTGCTGATGGCGGCGGGCTGTTATGTCGCGGCGATGTCCTGACCGGGAAAGCGAGCGGCATGTCGGGCCACTAACGCCGACCATGATGGCGCGGGGTCGCTACCAGATTGTTTGCACCGGTCTCGCCAATCCGGCGTTGCGCGAACCTATTCTGGACAAAGATCGAATCACCAGTGCGCGTGATCAGGCCGTTGTGTTCATCGCACCAGCCGCTGCGTCGGTACATGACCAGCTTGGCAGAAATCGCCGCCGGATCGAGCGAGGGCGCAAGGCTCGGCACGGATCACATGCAAAGTGGCCGGGTCAGTATCATGGTTGGGCCAGCAATTTTTCGGCGC
>JAYTHT010000237.1:0-4930 GCA_043732365.1 Novosphingobium sp.
ACCGTGCTCGATACTGCGCGTCATCACGTGCAACATGTTGGGCCCGGGCGATCCGGAGATGAAAAAGACTGTCGCCACAAACAGCCACCAGGTGTGCAATGCCATTATTTCTACCCCGCATTCCGCACGATTTCGGCCCATTGGGCTTCATCGATCACGTCGATCTCCAGCGCCGCCGCCTGTTTCAGCTTTGACCCCGCGCCGGGCCCTGCGACGACCAGGTCGGTTTTCGCCGAGACCGACCCAGCGGTTCGTGCCCCCAGCGCCTCGGCTTGCGCCTTGGCTTCGTCGCGGCTCATCGTTTCGAGCTTTCCGGTGAACACCACCGTCTTGCCCGCCACGACGCTGGCCCTCGTTTCGACGATATAGTCCGGTGGGCTCAATTCGCCCAGCAAATCATCCCATACCGCGCAATTGTGCGCCTCGTGAAAGAATTCGCCCAGCGCCGCCACCACCACCGGACCCACGCCGTCGATCCCGAGCAGGTCCGCGCGCGCCTCATCTGCAGCCTCACCATCGCCACCATGCGCACGCTGCGCCAGATTGCGCAAAGCCGGCAATGTCACAAACCGCTTCATCAGATCGCGCGCGGTGACTTGCCCGACATGGCGGATGCCGAGCCCAAACAGCAATCGCGCAGCATCAGGAGCACGGCGCGCTTCAATCGCCGACAACACATTGTCGACCGATTTTTCCTTCCACCCTTCGCGCCCGATAATGTCGCCTCGCCGCGCTTTCAGGCGAAAAATGTCAGCTGGGCTTTCCAGCCAGCCCAGCGCAAAGAATTCTGCGATCGTCTTGTCGCCCAGTCCCTCGATATCGAGCGCGGGGCGACTGACAAAATGGCGCAAGCGTTCGGTGCGTTGCGCCGGGCAGATCAGCCCGCCAGTGCAGCGCACATCGACTTCGCCCTCTTCGGCCACAGCTTCGGATTGGCATTGCGGGCAATGGTCAGGGAATGCAAACGGCGCGCCGGGATCTTCGCGCGTCAGGTTTTCGACGACTTGCGGAATCACATCGCCCGCGCGTTGCAGGACGACGCGATCGCCGACGCGCACGCCCAGGCGCGCGATTTCGTCGCGGTTGTGCAGCGTCACATTGGTCACCGTGACCCCGCCGACCAGCACCGGGCGCAACCGGCCCACCGGGGTCAGTTTGCCGGTGCGCCCGACTTGCACATCGATTGCCTCGACTACGGTTTCGGCACGTTCGGCGGGAAATTTGTGCGCCATCGCCCAGCGCGGCGATTTGGCGACAAACCCCAGCCGGTCCTGCCAATCGAGCCGATCGACTTTGTAAACCACGCCGTCGATATCATGGGGCAAGGCAGGCCGGCGCGCTTGAATATCGCGGTAATGCGCGACCATATCCCCGGTCGAAATACAGCGCACGAGCAGCGATGACACCGGCAGACCCCAACCCGCAATCGCCTGCATCACACCAAATTGTGTGTCTGCGGGCAGCCCGCTGTGCGCACCCCAACCATGCGCCAGAAATGCTAGGGGACGGCTGGCGGTAACGCTCGCGTCCTTTTGGCGCAGCGAACCGGCGGCAGCATTGCGCGGATTGGCAAACAGCTTCTCGCCTTTGTCGGCTTGCGCGGTGTTGAGCGCGGCAAAGGCGGCGCGGGTCATGTAAACTTCGCCGCGAATTTCAAACACGTCGGGCACGTCACCGGTCAGAATTTGAGGAATATCCACGATATGCGCCACGTTCGGCGTGACATCCTCGCCCACTTGTCCGTCACCGCGGGTGGCCGCACGCACCAGACGACCCGCCTCGTAACGCAGCGAACACGACAATCCGTCGATCTTGTCTTCGGCGGTCATGACCAGTTCGGCGTCGGCGGGCAGCGCCAGAAACCGGCGAACGCGGGCCACGAATTCGGCCACTTCTTCGTCGGTAAATGCGTTGTCGAGGCTCATCATCCGTACTTCGTGGCGGACTTTCGACAGCGGAGAGGCGCGGATATCGTGGCCCACTTTGCGGCTTGGACTGTCGGCGCGTATCAGATGGGGGAATTGCGCCTCGATCTCGGTATTGCGGCGCATCAGCGCGTCATATTCAGCGTCGGTGATCTCGGGCGTGTCGAGCGTGTGATACAAATGGTCGTGATGCGCGACCTGACGCGCGAGGCGCATCAGGTCATTGGCGGCGTCTGCTTCGGTCAGCATGATTCATGCCTTTCCCAGGATAGTGACGACACGTTGGCAACGTTCGACAAAACCCAGTTTGCGATACAACGCAATGGCCCCGTCATTGTCGGCATAGCTGTGCAGAAACGTCGTCAGCCCGCGCGCACCATGTCCGGCCATGACCTGCCGGATCAGGTGCCGTGCCAGACCCTGCCCACGAAATGCCGGATCGGTGCAAACCCCGCTGACTTCGACCAACCCCGGCCCCGGGCGCAACCTTTCGCCCGCCATCGCGATCAGACGTCCGTCACGGCGAAGCCCAAAGAACGGCCCATAGCGCCAGGTCGATGGTCCCCACGGGCCTGGCCGCGTGGCCAATGCCAGCGACGTCATTTCGGGCACATCGGCTTCACCCAGAGTCACGAAAGTCTGCGCCGGGTCGGCCTCAACCGGGCCGCTCGCCACCATCTGGGTCAGCACGGCAACTTTGCGCACCACCGTACCGGGCGCCGACACGATTGCATCCTCGACCATCCAGATTTCATCATCGTCATCACGCAACAGGTCGGCAAGCGCGGCTTCGCATCCAGGGGCCGCGGCGGCAAACGGACCATAACCCGGATCGATCCGCCAGGCTTGTGGTGAACCGGCGGCCAGCGCGGCTTGCGGTCCGGTCAGCGCAGACCAGGCCGGGCGGTCGAGAACATGATCAGATGACGGCATGGCCAATCGCTTGCACGATCACGCCTGTTCGAGCAAGCGATCGGCTTGCGCACGCGCCTCTGGCGTGATTTCCGCGCCCGACAACATCCGCGCGATTTCCTCTTGCCGCCCCGCCGCATCGAGCAGCGCAACCGATGTGCGCGTGACCGTGCCTTCGCTCGATTTGGCGATCAGGAAATGGTTGGCCCCCCGCGCCGCGACTTGCGGGCTGTGAGTCACCGCCAGCAATTGCCCGGCGCGCGCCAGCCGGAACAGCCGTTCGCCGATCGCACTGGCCACCGCGCCGCCGACCCCGCGATCGATTTCGTCAAAGATCACAGTCGCCGCACCGCCCTGTTCGGCGAGCGCCACTTTCAGCGCGAGGATAAACCGCGACAATTCGCCGCCCGACGCGATCTTGCCCAACGGAGCAAACGCGCTGCCAGGATTGGTCGAGATCAGGAATTCGACCGCATCGACACCGCCCGGTCCCCAGCGATCATCGGGTAGCCGCACGACCGCGGTGCGAAACCGCGCTGAATCGAGCTTGAGCGGCGCCAATTCCAGCGCGACCGCCGCATCGAGCCGGCGCGCAGCTTCTGCGCGGAGCACCGACAGCGCTTCGGCTTTGGCCTGATAATCGAGCCCCGCATCGTGGCTTGCGCGTTCCAGCCGGATGATATGCGCATCGCCGCTTTCAATCGCATCGAGCGCGGCGCGCATTTCGTGGATCTTGGCGGGCAATTCGTCGGCGACACAGCCATGCTTGCGTGCGGCGGCGCGCAATTCGAACAGGCGTGTTTCGATCCGGTCGAGCAACAGCGGATCATGCGTCAGCGCATCCATGGCAGCGGCAATCAGGTCTTCGGCCTCGCCCGCCTCGATCACCGCACGGTCGAGTGCAGCCAGCGCTTCGGCCAGCAGCGTATGTTCTGTCGCAATCCGGTCGAGTCGCCGCGCCGCACTACGCAGGCCGGCGAGCGCCGAATCCGACCCCTCCCACAGCACTTGCAGTGCCGCCAGATCGCCCGACAGCCGTTCGCCCTTTTGCATCGATGCGCGTTGTTCCGCCAGATCGGCCTCTTCGCCAATCAACGGTTCCAGCGTGGTCAGTTCGGCCAGATGCGCGGTCAACAGGTCTTCGTCGGCGCGCGCCGCTGCGACAACGCCGCGTGCCTGTTCCAGTTCGGCGGTGGCACGGCTCCAGCGTTGCCACGCCTGCGCCACGGCGGCGACATCGGCATGGGCATAGCGGTCGAGCAGTGCACGATGGCCGCGTGCATTGACCAGCCCGCGATCATCATGCTGGCCATGCAATTCGACCAGAAACCGCGACAGGTCTCGCAGCAGCGCCACGCCCACGGGTTGATCGTTGATAAACGCGCGGCTGCCGCCGTCTGCACGCAACCGGCGTTTGATAATCAGCGCCTCGCCCGGTTCGATATCGATTTCGGCCGCGATCAGCGTTGCCCGGATCACATCGGGCAACCGATCGAATTCGAAAGTCGCCGTAACACTCGCCTGATCGGTGCCCGCACGCACGAGCCCGGTATCGGCGCGATCGCCCAGCACCAGCCCCAGCGAATCGAGCAGGATCGACTTGCCCGCGCCGGTTTCGCCGGTCAGCACGCCCAGCCCTGCGGCAAACCCCAAGTCGAGCGCCTCAATCAAAACAACGTTGCGGATGGCAAGTGCGGTCAGCATTTCGGCGGTCATACCTAACAGCGTGCCCGCCGTCACGCTTTGTTCTCATTGCGTGCGCAATGGTCGGGTTGCGAAACGCGCGAAAGAGCGAGTTTCGAAGTCGGTACCGGCCCGCTCCTCCGACCCAACCGCCCATTTAAGGTATCCTGTGCGCGGTTGGGTCGGAGGAGCGGGCCGGTACCGACTTCCCGACACAATAGTGTCGGACCAGACACAAACCTCGCCACATTTCAGTCACGTTACACAGTGCCACAAGAACGAAACGTGATTGTGACAATGAGTCGTGCGTGATGAGCGTTCTACCCGGAACGCAAACCATGAAAGGGCAAGCCCGATGGCACAGCGCGCGCTTCTGAAGGATGGCAAAAAATCCCTACCTTCAGCCAAAG
>JAYTHT010000238.1:0-1382 GCA_043732365.1 Novosphingobium sp.
ACGATTTCGGCCCGGTGCAAAAGAAGTTTCAGGGTTGGGTGCAGGATGGGCGGATCGGCACCGAACGCCTGATCCTGCTGAAACCCGCGACGTTCATGAACGAAAGCGGGCGGTCGGTCGGCGAGGCGCTGCGCTTTTATAAATTGGGCACCGATGCGCTGACCGTGTTTCACGATGAACTCGATATCGCGCCCTGCAAAGTCAAAGTCAAAATGGGTGGCGGTACCGCCGGGCATAACGGGCTGCGCTCAATCGAAAGCCATGCCGATGCCGATTTTCGCCGGGTACGGCTGGGCATCGGCCATCCCGGGCACAAGGACCGCGTGACCAGCTATGTGCTGGGCAATTATGCCAAGGCTGAAACCGATGACCTGGCGGATATGCTGGGCGCGGTGGCGCGTGCAGCACCGTGGCTGGCGCAGCGCGACGACGTGCGGTTCATGAACGATGTTGCCCTGATCCAGCAGACCTGATCCTGCAGAGTTGATCGAGTTTTGTCTGGAACCGTCGGAAATATTTACACATCGGCCACAACAAAAGATCAATTAACCATCGCGTATGCGTGAAAAGCGCAATTGGTACGGCCTGTGCTTTGGTCTTGCTTAACCATCATTGCGGTTGCCACCGCGGGTTGTCGTATATAGGGGATTATTTATAAAACGCATTGCAACTGGCGCCACGACTCTTGTCAGCATTCTTGTCGCCACGCCGGCGCTTGCCTGGGGCGGGTCATGGAAAGCGCCCTCGTGGAGCGTGCCAACGCACTCCCACTATTGCAATTGCGGCGATGCGATCGGCAAAGCCATGTGCGGTTCGTCCAGCTCGTCATCTTCAACCTCAAGCGGTTCTACGACATCCTCGACTTCGGGCGGTTCGACCACTTCTTCGACTTCGGGCGGTAGCACGACTTCGTCAACCTCGGGCGGCACAACCGTTCCGGAACCCGGCATGCTGGGCATGATGGGCCTCGGCTTTATCGGCATGGCTGTTGCGCGCCGTCGTCGTCGCTGAATTTTGACTATTTAGCCCGGTCGGTCAATGCCGACCGGGGTTCCCCCGACACGTCCAGTCAGGTCGGCTCAGCCGTCATTCCTGATCAGGTCGGCTCAGCCGTCATCCCTGATCAGGTCGGCTCAGCCTCCGGCACGCGCATAGTCGGCGCGGAACAGCGGGTTGGCTGGATCGCGCTCCAACGCCTGCCGCAACAACGCATGCGCGCCGCCCAGGTCGCGCCCGGCATTCAGCCGGACCAGCCCGGCCATGTGCACCGTGTCGGGATTGCGCGGATCCAGTCGCAGCGCGTGATCGGCATAGTCCAGCGCCGCGTCATGCTGCGACAGATTGGTCGCCGCCGCCGCCATGCGCTTTAACACTTCGGCATC
>JAYTHT010000239.1:0-1381 GCA_043732365.1 Novosphingobium sp.
ACTGTCGATGCTGCGGTCATAGTCGGCAAGGACATTGCCGAAAAAGCCAAAGCTGTTGGCATCACCGCTGTCGTGTTCGATCGCGGCGGTTTCCTGTTCCATGGTCGCGTCAAAGCGCTGGCCGACGCTGCCCGCGACGGCGGTCTGGAGTTCTAAGACATGGCTGACGAACCCATTGTGGAAGGCGGAAACGCCGTCGAAGCTGCCCCCGCTCGCGAATCGCGTGGTCCTGGCGGCCCAGGTGGTCCTGGCGGCCCAGGTGGCGGCCGTGGCCGTGGCCGTGGCAACAACGATCGCAACAACAGCGGTGGCGGCAACGACCGCGGTCGTGGACGTGGCGGCAACGACCGTGACCGTCGCGGCGGTCGTGGTGGTGACGACGATGGTGGTGAGGAGCTGATTGAAAAGCTCGTCCACATCAACCGCGTTTCAAAAACCGTGAAGGGCGGCAAGCGTTTTGGCTTTGCTGCGCTTGTCTTGGTTGGCGATGGCAAAGGCAGAGTTGGTTTTGGCCATGGCAAGGCACGTGAAGTGCCCGAGGCGATCACCAAGGCGACCGCTTCTGCCAAGAAGAAGATGATCCGCGTTGCGCTCAAGGAAGGCCGCACTTTGCACCATGACGGCCTCGGCCGGTTTGGCGCAGGCAAAGTCGTCTTGCGCTCGGCTCCGGCCGGGACCGGGATCATTGCCGGTGGTCCGATGCGCGCTGTCTTTGAAAGCCTGGGCGTTCATGACGTGGTGACCAAATCGGTCGGCACATCGAATCCCTACAACATGATCCGCGCCACTTTTGATGCGCTGAGTGAACAGACTTCGCCGAAGTCGGTTTCGCAGCGCCGGGGCAAGAAGGTCGCCGACCTGCTTGGCCGTGGCGGCGCGGCACCGGTGGAAGCGCAAGCCGCCGCCGAAGCCATCGTGGAGTAACAGACCATGGCCATTATCAAGATCAAGCAGATCGCATCGCCGATCCGCCGCCCGGACCACCAGCGCAAGACGTTGATTGGCCTAGGCCTGAACAAGTTGCATCGTGTTGTCGAACTTGAGGATACCCCTGAAGTTCGTGGTGCGATCGCCAAGCTACCCCATATGGTGGCAGTGATCGACTGAACTTTCGGGTTCGGTTGAACGACTTGCCCCGGCGGAGACGCCGGGGTTTTTCGTTTCCCCATGCGGGCGTGAACCGCGCGCGTAAAGGAAACGGATGACAAAATTGGGCGAGGTCGCTATCGGCCACGCTCCAATCAAGCGCGACTCAAAGCGAAAGCGAGTGCTCCCATGATCAACCTTAACGAAATTGCCGACAATGAAGGCGCCCGTAAGGGCCGGATGCGCGTGGGACGCGGCATCGGTTCCGGCAAGGGCAAGACCGCCGGTCGCGGCC
>JAYTHT010000240.1:0-1380 GCA_043732365.1 Novosphingobium sp.
TCCTGCAAATTGGTGGTGTGCCACGGTTCGGCAATGCCGACCGGATCGTAATCAACGCCGGCGACCGCGTCCTTGTGCACCAGCCATTTTGCCGTCACCAGCGTTTCGCGAGGGGAAATCGGCATCGCGCTGAAAAAGAACAACATCTCGCCCGTGGCGTGGGCAAAACTGTGCGGTTCCAGCGCCCAGCGCAGCGATCCGATATCGCCGCCGCCTGCCTGGCACATCAATATCTTCGACGCCGGCTGCCCATCGAGCGTCATGGACAGCATCCCGGGGTTGAGCGGAAAGCGCACCGCCTGCCACCAGTTTTCGCCGATCGGGCCGCTGGGCAGGTCGATAGCCGTCATGCGTTCATCGAACAGACGGGCAAATTCGGCGCCGTTATAATCGAAATAGGCACCGCTGCCGACCGGGAACGTGCGCGACAATTCGGGATGCGAGGCTTGGCAATGGTAACATTCGCGCCCGTTTTCCAGCACGAGTTTCCAATTGGCTTGTTCGAGCAGCGTTTCGGACATCGCCACTTTGGCGTTTTCCAGATCGTGCGGTGCCAGCACTTGCGTCATTTCGATGCGAAATCGGTCAAACGCCGGGGGATTGTCCGCCAGGCAGATGTAAATGACGCCCGCCACGATTTCGGTCCGGACCGGTTTCAACCCGTGTTCACTTTTGTCAAAGTCATCGGGCATGCGCGTCGCGCTCATCAGCGATCCATCGAGGTTATATGTCCAGCGGTGGTAAGGGCACACGATGCGCGGGGATTTGCCCTGCCCTTCTTTGCACAACACCGCGCCGCGATGACGGCATGAATTGTGAAAGCCACGGATCGTCCCATCGCGGCCGCGCACGATCAGGATCGGCCAGGGCCCGACTTTGATCGAGGTATAACTGCCGGGCTCAGCGACTTCGCAAGTGAATCCGGCCATCAGCCAGGACTGGCCATAAATCGCTTCCAGATCGAAATCGAACATCGCGGGGTCGTTGTACAGGGCCTGTGGCAAGCTGTGGCCCGGCAGCCGGCTGTCCAGCGCCCCCCTGATCTGTGCGAGATCCACGTGTCACTTTTCCTTTTATCTTGTTGCTGGCGCAAGCACGGCGCCTGCGCGCCCAGACCTCGGGGCAGACCCCGGGGCAAACGCTGGGGTCTGGACCGGTTGCGATAGTTTTTAATCGCATGCCCGGGTATGCGGCTGCGAATCCCAATATGTTATGGCCGTATGTGATTTTCTGGTCACGCAAGTTAGGTGTGGTGCGCACGTTTGCATTGGGTGCATAGTCCCGCAACGATAACATGGCGCCATTGCGCCGATCGCAGCCGGAGGCAGCAGCATCGCAAATACCCGTTTGATCAATCGGCGCTGGCTGCCCTTGAACGCA
>JAYTHT010000241.1:0-1379 GCA_043732365.1 Novosphingobium sp.
TATACGATCAACGAAGCGATCACGCTTTTGAAGAATCTGAAAAGCGACAAGTTCGACGAATCGCTCGAAATCGCAATGAACCTGGGCGTTGATCCGCGCCATGCCGACCAGATGGTCCGTGGCATGGTGACGCTGCCTTCGGGTACCGGCAAGGATGTCAAAGTCGCGGTGTTCGCACGCGGTGACAAAGCCGCTGCCGCGTTGGCGGCAGGCGCCGACCGTGTTGGCGCCGAAGACCTGCTCGAAGAAATGCAGGGCGGCAATGTCGATTACGGCCGCGTGATCGCAACGCCCGACATGATGGGCATCGTCGGACGGCTGGGCAAGATCCTGGGCCCCAAAGGCCTGATGCCAAACCCGAAACTGGGCACTGTGACCCCGAACGTCGTCGAAGCGGTCAAGGCAGCCAAAGGCGGCCAGATTGAATTTCGCGTCGAAAAGGCCGGGATCATCCACGGCGGCATCGGCAAGCTGTCGTTTTCGGACGATGCCTTGCGCGCCAATTTCGACGCATTTGTCGATGCGATCGTCAAGGCCAAGCCAGCTGGCGCCAAAGGCAAGTTTTTGCGCAAGGTCGGCTTGTCGAGCTCGATGGGCCCGGGCATCAAAGTCGATCTGGCCGAAGTCTACGGCGGCTGATCCTCGGATCAACGCATAAAAAAAGGGTCGGAACTCATCGTTCCGGCCCTTTTTTTATGCATTACCCGGGCCCGATGTTGGCCCGCGTATAGCATTCGCTGACCAGGCTATAGGCCAGGCCATCATTGCGGCGCAGCACGGCGGTGTTGTGCTGGATCGTACCTGCTGGGCAGGACGCGGGCGATCCTTGCGGCAGCAGGCGGGCATGCGCCAATGGGTGGCGATGCAGGCCCAGCGGCGCGACAACTTTGCCAAATGGCACGCGCGACGTGTCGAGCATGTGGTTCATCGCGGGGGTCAGCAGCGCCGGCACGTACCAGTTGCGCGCATCGGACAGCACGGTATCGCCGCATGACAGCAGGACATGGCGCACCCGCACCGGTTCTGCTGCGCCGATGCCGAGAATGGCGCGGATCGCGGCGGTGGCTGGCACCGCATCGGCATCGTCCTGTGTTGCGGCCTCCACACGCGCCGGATTGGCAATACCGCGCCGTGCACACCATTGTTCCAGCGCAACCGTGGCGCTGTCATGCGCGGCCAGTTCGTGGCGGAAATCGATCAGCGCGGTATCGCGCGCGCACCCGGTGACCAGCACCACGCAGCAGGTTGCAGCAAACAGCCGCCGGTTCATATCCCCCCGTCGAACGGTTCGCGCCCGATCGCAGCCAGCGCTTCGCTCAAAGCGCACGCGCAAGCCATCAGCAGGTCTGAATCGACCGACCGGATCACGAAATTGGCGC
>JAYTHT010000242.1:0-1377 GCA_043732365.1 Novosphingobium sp.
GCCCGGTGCGCTGTCTGACCAGCGCCTCATGCCCCTGCGCCTTTAGCGCATGGCAGGTTTCGGCAGTGCGACGGTCCTGCCACACGATCGCGCGGTGGACTGCCTCGCCGCTCGCGCGGTCCCAGATCACCGTGGTCTCGCGCTGGTTGGTGATGCCGATTGCGGCAATTTGCGATGCATTCAACCCGGCATTGGCAATCGCCTCTCGCGCGGTGGCCAGCGTGTCGCGCCAGATGTCTTCGGGATCGTGTTCGACCCAGCCGGCGGCAGGATAATGCTGCGCAAATTCGGCCTGCGCGGTGGCGACGGGGCGAGCATCTGCGTCAAACACGATCGCCCGGGTCGAAGTGGTACCCTGGTCGATCGCCAGAATGTGGTTCGCGCTCATGTCATGCCCTCTCGCGTTTTCGCTTGATGTTCGTTATAGCGCGTTTCAGTTCGTTTCAAATTCGTTTTTTGCGGCGTTGGGCCCCTATTCCGCACACGCCGCCTGTTCGGAGCATTTCACCATGGTCATTCCGGATCAAGCGCGCGATGCAGCAATCGTAGATCTGTTGATCGCTGGCGGCGGTATCAATGGCGCGGGCATTGCGCGCGATGCCGCGGGCCGCGGACTGTCGGTGATGCTGGTAGAGGCAGAGGATCTGGCGCAACATACTTCGTCGGCATCGACCAAGCTGATCCATGGCGGGCTGCGTTATCTCGAATACGGCGAATTTCGGCTGGTGAGAGAGGCGCTGATCGAGCGCGAACGGCTGTGGGGCATGGCGCCGCATATCATTTGGCCGTTGCGCTTTGTGCTGCCGCAATTGCATTCGCCGCGGCCGGCATGGATGGTGCGGCTGGGGCTGTTTTTGTACGACCACCTCGGCGGTCGCAAACGCCTGCCCGCGACCGAAACGATCGATCTGGCCAATGCGCCACAAGGAAAAGGCCTGAATCCCGGGGCGCGCAAAGCGTTCATCTATTCCGACTGCTGGGTCGAGGACAGCCGCCTGGTCGTGTTGAACGCGATGGATGCACTGGCGCGCGGCGCCCAGATCCTGACCCGCACGCGCCTGGTATCGGCCCATCGCGAAGGCGCATTGTGGGTGGCAACAATTGCCGATCTAACCGGCGCCGGTCCTGGCAAAGAACGCACCGTCCGCGCCCGCGCCATCGTCAATGCCGCCGGACCATGGGTCGAAGATGTGATTCAACGCACATCCGAACCAGCCAGCGCCGGCAACGCTCGCAGCAGAGGCGTCCGCCTGATCAAGGGTAGCCATATCGTCCTGCCCCGGCTGTATCCCGGCGATCATGCATTCATGCTGCAAAACCCCGACCGCCGGATTGTCTTTGCCATCCCGTACGAAGGCGAATTCACCCTGATCGGCA
>JAYTHT010000243.1:0-4890 GCA_043732365.1 Novosphingobium sp.
GTACAAACGCCTGAATGGCAAGACCCAAAGAGACACTCGTTCCGACCACGCCTCACATCGAAGCGGACGAAGACATTGGCGGAATCCGTTCGATTGTCGGGTTTCACATTCGTCTGGCGCACGGTGCGACGTATCGTCATTTTACCGAGACGTTCAATCATATCGACCTGACTCAAAAGCAGGTGTTTGTGCTGTGGCTAATCGATGATCACCCCGACATCGCCCAGACCGATCTGGCGCAGCGCATGCGCATGGATCGCGCCACCACGATGGCGATTGTCAACCGGTTGCAGGAACGCGGCTATCTGGTGCGCGGGGCATCGCTGACCGACCGGCGCAAACAGACGCTCAATCTGACACAGGCGGGGCGCGAAGCGCTGCTCATGGCCAAAGATGCGATCGGCGAACACGAACGCTGGCTGAAATCACGCTTCACCGACAAAGAAGTCGATCTCCTGATCGAGATGCTGACCCGCATTCACGAGTGAGGTGCCGGTGTTTGCCCAAAACGCCGCCTTCCAAATGCGGTCTTTTGCGAATTTCGCAATCAAACACCACGCAAAAAATTCGGCAAATTCCGTTTTTCTAATGGGTGAGGTGTTGGCATCTGGCTCCGAGACGGACCGATAGAGATACGGGCCGGGGGAGTGTTGCTTATGGTCCAGCCGAACGCCGCGGCGCTGATTGAATTGACGCCGATGCGCGGGCGGCAATGGTTGGCGATTGCGGTCATTGTTCTGCTCAACGCGCTTGATGGATTTGACGTGTTGTCGAGCGCATTTGCCGGGCCGGGGATCAAGGCGGAATGGGATCTGGGGCCCGATGGGGCTGGGCTCGGTGCTGCCGGGCGGGGTCGCCGACCGGTTTGGGCGGCGCCCGGCAATTTTGATGTGCCTGGCGCTGATGGTTGTAGGCATGTTTGGCGCGGCGACTTCGAATTCGGCGCCGATCCTGTCGGCGTGGCGCGTGCTGACGGGCCTGGGCTTTGGGGGAATGCTGGCGGCGGTCAATGCGCTGACGCACGGATTGTCGAATGCCTCGCGGCGCATTTTGCGATGGCACTGATGGTGATTGGTTATCCGCTGGGGGCGTTTGTGGGCGGGTTGGTCGCATCGGTGATGCTGGCGGCACACGGGTGGCGCGTGGCGTTTGTGCTGGGTGGTGGGATGCCACTCGCACTGATCCAGGCATTCATTCTACTCGTGCCCGAAACACCGGCCTGGCTGATGCGGGCGCGTCCGCGCGATGCGCTGGCGCGGATCAATCGGTCGCTGATCGCGCTGAGTCATCCGCCGTTCGGCACGTTGCCACAGGCGCCAACCGGTGCGCCGCCGCGCGCGGGGGTACGCGCGCTGTTTACGCCCGAACATCGCAGAGTCACGCTGCTGGTCGTGTTTGCGTATGCGGCGCATGCGATGGCGTTTTACTTCGTGCTGAAAATGGCGCCGGTGATCCTGTCCGATCCGCAATTTGCCGGGCTGCATTATACGCGCGGCGCGAGCGCGCGGGCTCTGGTGTTTGCCAATCTGGGCGGAGCCATCGGTGGCGACACATTTGGATGGTTGATGCACCGATATGGCACGCGCCGGGCCACGTTGGCGGCGCTGGCGCTGTCGTTTGTGATGGTGACCTCGTTTGGGCTGGGGCAACCGAGCCTGATGGCGTGGGCCGTCGCGATTGCACTGATTGCATGTGTCACCAATGCCGCGATCGTGGGGTTTTACGCGGTCTTTGCAAGCCTGTATCCGCCCGAATTGAAAGCGACCGGCACCGGCTTTGCGCTGGCGGTCGGGCGCGCGGGCGCGGCGCTGGCACCGATTGCATCGGCGGCGATGTTTGCGCACCATTTGCCGCTTGGCTGGGTTGCGGGGATCATGGCCAGCGGGTCGCTGATCGCGCTGCTGTTGTTCATCGGTCTGCCGACAGGGCGCACCGATGGTCATGCGATCGAGACTGCTGCCTTGTAATGGGCGCAGGGGCTTCCATCTGGGACAAGACAGTTCCCGCAACGCATCAAAGGAAACGATTATGGCCACTGGTGACCCCGCCGACAACCTGCCTGCGGGCTATGTGCCCCCCGCCATGTGGACGTTTGACCAGCCATCGGGCGGGACGTTTGCCAATATCAATCGGCCGATTTCGGGCGCCACACACGACAAAGTGCTGCCAGTTGGCAAACACCCGCTGCAATTGTATTCGCTGGGCACGCCCAACGGGGTCAAAGCGACGATCATGCTCGAAGAGCTGATCGAAAAAGGCCATTCGGGCGCCGAATATGATGCCTGGCTGATCAACATCGGCCAGGGCGATCAGTTTTCCAGTGGGTTTGTCGAGATCAACCCCAATTCGAAAATTCCCGCGCTGCTCGATCGGTCGCTGGACCCGGCAGTACGTTTGTTCGAATCGGGCTCGATAGTGTTTTATCTCGCCGAGAAATTCAGCGAATTCCTGCCAGCCGAAGTGCACAAGCGCGCCGAAGTAATGAACTGGGTGATGTGGCAAATGGGCAGCGCGCCGTATCTGGGCGGCGGGTTCGGCCATTTTTACGCTTATGCGCCGATCAAAATCGAATACGCGATTAATCGTTTCGCGATGGAGGCGAAACGATTGATGCATGTGCTCGACACCCAGCTGGGCAAACACGAATATGTCGCTGGCGATGACTATACCATTGCCGACATTGCCAATTTCACTTGGTACAGCAGCATGGTGGGTGAAGCGTACAGCGCGCAGGAATTCCTGTCGACGCACGAATACACGCATATCCGCCGCTGGGCCGATCTGGTCGGCGCGCGCCCTGCCGTAAAACGCGGGCGCATGGTCAATCGCGGCATGGGCGAACCCGCCAGCCAGTTGAAAGAACGCCACGATGCGCGTGATTTCGAAGTGAATACTGAAGACCAGGTGTTGGCGCGTGGCGGCACACGCATCTGACATTTCGTGCCTGGGCCAATCGGTCTGGGCCAATCGATCCGGGCCAATCGATCCGGGCCATTCGATCCGGGCCAATTGATCTGGCCCAATCGATCTGGTGTAGTTTGGTTGCGGGCGTTACGCTAACACGCGTGACGCCCGCGACTGTTTCGGGTACATTGTATGTTATGCATACAAAAATGGGGACAATATCATGACTGCGCGGATCATCGACGGCACGGCACTCGCCCGCCGGTTGCGTCACGACATTGCCGCGCGCGTTGATACGCTGAAAGCGTCGGGCGTGACCCCGGGATTGGCGGTAATCCTCATTGGCGGGGATGCGGCGAGCGCGGTCTATGTCAGACGCAAGATCAAAGCCTGCGAAGCGGTGGGCATTCGCAGCTTTACCGAACGCTATCCCGAAACGATCGAAAATGCCGCGCTGCTGTCGCGGATTGCCGCGTTGAACGCCGATCCGGACGTGCATGGCATCCTCGTGCAATTGCCACTGCCGCCGCATATCGACATGCCGCGCGTGCTCGAAACGATCAGCATCGACAAGGATGTCGACGGGTTTCATCTGTACAACATTGGCGCGCTGGTCACCGGCAACACCGTGTTTTCTCCGTGCACGCCTTATGGCGTGGTGAAACTGCTCGAATCCGAAGGCATTGACCTGAAAGGCCAAAATGTCGTCGTCGTGGGCGCGAGCAACATCGTGGGCAAACCGACCGCGCTGATGCTGATGGCCGAGGGTGCAACCGTTTCGATCTGCCACATCCACACTCGCGATCTGGCGCAATATACGATCATGGCGGACATTCTGGTGGTGGCCGCCGGCGTGCCCGGCTTGATCGTGGCACAAATGGTCAAGCGCGGCGCGGTCGTGATCGACGTCGGCATCAACCGTCTGGCCGATGGCCGGATTGTCGGCGATGTCGATTTCGCGGGCGTCAGCGCAAAGGCGGCGGCGATAACGCCGGTACCGGGCGGGGTTGGCCCGCTCACCGTCACGATGCTGCTGGAAAACACGGTTGTGTCGGCCGAACGCACGCTGGCGCTCGTCGATGCCTGAACCGTGCGGCCAAGCGTTTGGCTGGGTCCATGTTACGCGGCCAAGCGTTTGGCCGCGCCTTTGTTACGCGGCCAAGCGTTTGGCCGCGATATGCGCACCCTGGCGCAACGACGCCAATTTTTTCCAGGTGACCGCAGGGTCGATTTTGCCATAGCCGGCAAAAGTCCCAAATCCGCAATCGGTCGACGCAATCACCCGATCGGTGCCGACAATCGCGGCAAACCGTTCGATGCGCTGCGCCACCAGCTCGGGGTGTTCGACATAGTTCGAACAGGTATCGATCAATCCGGGGGCCAGGATTTTGGTGTCGGGGATTTTGGTTTCGGCCCACACGGCCCATTCATGCTCGTGGCGCGGGTTGGCCGCTTCGAACAGGATCGTCGATGGCCGCGCGCCCAGGATCACATCGACCACGCGTTCGAGCGGGATGTCATGATCATGCGGCCCTTCGTAATTGCCCCAGCAGACATGCATGCGCAGCGGTTCGGGCGGCAGATTGGCGGTCGCCGCGTTCAGCGCCTCGACATTGGCGGCCGCGGTCTTGACGAATTCGGCCTCGGTCAGGTCCTGATATCCGGTGTGGCGGGACATCGCCAGGTCCGGGCAATCGAGTTGCAAGTCAAACCTGGCGGCCACAATCGCCTTATATTCCGGGCGCACCGCATCGACCAGATCGGCCAGGTAGGCCTCGTGCGCCGGATAGTGCTGGTTGGGCTGAAACGCGGTGATCAGCCCGGGTGACGCGGCGTTCATGAACCCGCGTGTCGCTTTGCCCGCCGGGGCGGCGGCAAACCGTCGGATATCATCGAGCGCGGGTTGCAGATTGATCAAGCGTACCGAGCCGATGCATGCGACGCGCACAAATTCCTGATCGCCCATGACCGCCGCCAATTTACGCC
>JAYTHT010000244.1:0-1375 GCA_043732365.1 Novosphingobium sp.
CCCTCACCGAATGGACCAGCGAGGCAATCGAAGCCACGCTGAAGGACCTTGCGACCGAGCTTGGGCTCGGCCTGGGCAAGCTGGCGCAACCCTTGCGCGCCGCCCTGACCGGTCAAACCACGTCGCCCGGCATTTTCGACGTGCTCGTACTGATCGGGCGCGCTGAAACACTCGGACGGATCCACGATCAAACGGGTACAGTGCATGCAACAGTTTCTGGTCCCTGATATCCCGCCCCTGATATCCAACCCTTGATATCCCGCCCTTGATATCCGAGTGCGTTTTCTCATGTTACCGAATTGCCGGCCAGATCTACAGGAGGATTGAGACGTGAGCGAGAACCAGGCAACGCTGAACACTGCCGGCAAAACCGTGACAATGCCGGTATTGAGCGGCACGATTGGTCCCGACGTCATCGATATCCGCAAGCTTTATGGCCAGACCGGGGTCTTTACATACGATCCCGGCTTTACCAGCACGGCCAGTTGCGACAGCGCAATCACTTACATCGACGGCGATGAAGGTGTGCTGTTGCACCGCGGCTACCCGATCGGGCAACTGGCCGAACAATCGTCATTCATGGAAGTCAGCTACCTGTTGCTGAATGGTGAACTGCCCAACCAGGCCGAACTCGACGAGTTTTCGCGCACCATCACCCGCCACACGATGGTCCATCAACAGCTATCCAGCTTTTACAGCGGATTTCGCCGCGACGCGCACCCGATGGCCATCATGTGCGGCGTGGTCGGTGCGCTGTCCGCATTCTACCACGATTCAACCGACATCGCAGACCCCGTGCACCGCCGGATCAGCTCTCACCGCCTGATCGCGAAAATGCCGACGATCGCTGCAATGGCCTACAAATACTCACTCGGCCAACCGTTCATGTATCCGGACAATCGCCTGTCCTACACCGGCAATTTCCTGCGCATGACCTTCGGCGTGCCCGCCGAAGAATACGAAGTCGTCCCCGAAGTCGAACGCGCGATGGACCGCATTTTCATCCTCCACGCCGACCACGAACAAAACGCTTCGACCTCGACCGTGCGGCTCGCCGGATCATCCGGCGCCAACCCGTTCGCGTGCATGGCCGCCGGTATCGCCTGCCTGTGGGGGCCCGCACACGGCGGCGCCAACGAGGCCGCGCTCAATATGCTGCGCGAAATCGGCACGCCCGACCGCATTCAGCACTACATCGAGCGCGCCAAGGACAAGAACGACCCGTTCCGCCTGATGGGCTTTGGCCACCGTGTCTATAAAAACTACGACCCGCGCGCCACCGTCATGCAAACGACCGTGCAAGAGGTCTTCAAAGCCCTGAACGTCAGCGATCCCCTGTTCGAAACCGCACTGCGCCTCGAAGAAATCGCTCTCA
>JAYTHT010000245.1:0-14876 GCA_043732365.1 Novosphingobium sp.
TGAATGGGATTCGTGCGCGCCGGTTGCGGTCGCGCTGGCGCATGGGCTGCATGCCAGCCGCGTCGATGGGTCCCCCCTGATTTACAACCAGCGCGACACATATATGCCCGATCTGCTGATCTGCCGCAAAGACCACGCTGACCGGGTGCTTTCGACGCTGACCAAATTGGGTTAAGCCTGGCGCGCTTGAGGTTTGAAATTTTCGAGGAAAACGATTTAATACCAGATAGATAAAAAATTGGGAGAATCGCATGACTGACACGCCTTATCTCGCGCGCGGCTGGATGCCGGTGGAAACACCGTCCAGCGTGTTGGTGTCCTCTTCGAAATATCTCAACAATCCGGAATTGCGCGAATGGCTGGCAATGATCCTGTTGCGCCGCAACGGTCACGACAAACCGCCGCCCGCAGAAATGTACGAATTTCTGCCGATCATCGAAGCGCTACGCGATCACGACCATATCGAGGCGATGTTTACCCAGGAACGGCGCATCAATCCGGCGCTTGACGCATGGTTCAACACCGGATTTATCTCGAGCTATACGATCGAGGATTTTGCCCTGTATGCGCCGGGCACGCTGGGCGGGATGTTCCATGCGCAAATGACCGCCGGCAGCTATGACATTCAGATTGTGCCGTTCAGCGCGCCGCAGACGCAATTGCAATTCTATAACTTGCGATCTGGCCAGACTCACGATTTCGAACATATCCTGACCGGCGGCGGGTTCAATTTCATGGGCGAACTGGTGCCGTATTGGTACCGGCTGACCAATGTGTTCAAATTCATCCGCGATGCAGAATTGGCCGCGGAACTGAGCATGCTGCAGATCTTTGGATCGCTGCGGTATACCGTGCGCACGATGCTGCATTACCCGCAAGTGTGGCCAACATGCGTCGACGCGATTCAGCGCGGCATGCGCGTGGGCCAGGACAGCGACGCGCTGTTCCTGGCAAAGTTGGAGGATTATTTCCACTTGCCGCTGGATGAGGCGCGCGCCGCTCTGGGCGTGCGCGGCGCGGTCGATGTGAATACCGACGATGCCGGGGCATTCTGGGCAGAGTGTGGGCCTTTGCCCGCCACTTTGCAGACGATGGAGGCCGCGTGATGCGTGCTGACCTGTTGATCACCGGGGGCACGATTGTCGATGGCACCGGCGGGGCGCCATTCATCGGCGATGTGGCCTTGACCGGAGACTGCGTGGCCTTTGTCGGCGCGCATTTTGGCGGGACCGGCGCCACAACCATCGATGCCACCGGGCAAATTGTCACACCTGGATTTGTCGACATCCACACCCATTACGATGGGCAGGCGATCTGGGCGCAGGAAATGGCGCCCAGTTCCAGCCACGGTGTGACAACGGTGGTCATGGGCAATTGCGGCGTGGGTTTTGCCCCGTGCCGCGTGGCCGATCACCAGGCGCTGATCCGCCTTATGGAGGGGGTTGAAGACATCCCCGGCGTCGTGATGGCCGAAGGGCTGTCGTGGGATTGGCAGACGTTTCCCGAATATTTGGCCGCGCTGGAGGCCCGGCCGCGCGATATCGATGTCGCCTGCCTGTTGCCGCACAGCCCGTTGCGCGTGTGGGTGATGGGCGATCGTGCGCTTGCGCGTGAAGCCGCCACTGCTGCCGATCTGGTCGAAATGCGCCGGATCGCCGACGAAGCCATCGCGGCGGGTGCGATCGGTTTTGCCACATCGCGGCTGAACATCCATCGCACCAAGGCAGGCGAACTAATCCCGACATTCGGCGCCGACCTTGACGAGTTGAAAGCGATTGCCGGTGCGCTGACCGATGCGGGTCAGGGCGTGTTGCAGGCGGTGCTCGACGCGCCATTTGCATCTTGGGAAGCCGAATTGGCCATGCTGTTTGCGCTGACGCAGAGCGCCGGGCGGCCCGCGACATTCACGATTGCGGTCAGCAACAGCGGGCCGCGCATCTGGGACCGCGCGTTCGAATTGATTGATGAAGCGCACGCGCGCGGGCTCGATATCTGGCCGCAGATCCTGCCGCGCCCGATCGGCATGATATCGGGCTGGGCGTTGTCGACGCATGCGTTCTGCCTGTGCCCGTCGTATCAGCCGATCGCAAACCTGCCGCTGGGAGAGCAGTTGCCCTGGTTGCGCGATCCGGCGTTTCGCGCCGCGCTGATCGCCGAAATGCCCCAGCCGGGCCATCCGCTTGCGATGATGACGCGCGACTGGGCCTGGACATTCCCGTTTGGCGATCCGCCATGCTATGAACCTGTGCCCGAATCCAGCATTGCCGCGCTGGCCCGCGCGCAAGGTCGCACCCCCGAAGACGTCGCTTATGATGCGCTGATGGAGCGTGATGGCCAGGGCATGATCCTGAACACGCTAGGCAATTTCCGTGATGGTCGGCTGGACGAATTGTTGCCACTGATCCGCCGGCCCGACACAGTGATGGGTCTGGGTGATGGCGGGGCGCATTATGCCGCGATCTGCGATGCGAGTTATCCCACATTCCTGCTGACATATTGGGTGCGTGACCGCGCTGGGGACAGGCTGTCGCTCGCCGATGCGATCCATGCGCTAGCGGCAAAACCAGCCAAAGTCATGGGCCTGAACGACCGGGGCGTGCTTGCGCCCGGGTACAAGGCCGATGTCAATGTCATCGATCTGCACGCGCTGACGCTGCATACGCCGGTGATCCGGTTTGACTTGCCAGGCAATGGGCGGCGGCTGGACCAGACCGCGCGCGGTTATGTCGCGACGATCGTCAATGGGCAGGTGATCCGGCGCGACGATGTTTCGACTGGCGCCCGGCCGGGCCGCGTGGTGCGCGGATCGCAGACTGCACCCGCCGCGATACCAGTCCCGGCTTAGAGTCTGATTGCGAAACTCGCGAAAGGGTGAGTTTCGAAGTCGGTACCGGCCCGCTCCCCCGTCCGGTACCGACTTCCCGAAACGCAAGTTTCGATACAGGCACTCCGCGCGTCAGGCGGCGGGTGGTTCGCCCAGGACCACTATTGTCACGCTGCCATCTTCGCCGATCTGTTCGGTCAGCATCGATGTTACGCGGCTGACGGTTTCGGCGATCCACCAGCGCCCGCCGTGGCGGCGATAGATGTCGTCGTATTCGACGGCCAGGCGGACGACCTGGCGCGGCCCGGTCAGGATCGTGCGAAAATTGAGCGACCATAGACCGCGCGCCTCGTCGGGCCCGCTCAAGTCGATGTCCCAATTGGTGGCGTGGTGCAAATCGTAGACCCCGCCCTGGCACGCCATCTGTTCATAGATCGCCACAAACGCATCCCGGTCGGTGAATTCGGGAAAATTCTGATAGGCGATGCGCACCCGATCGGGCGCAAAGCAGTCGCGAATAACTTCCACCTGCTTCAGATCGCAAGCGCGCAGATACCGCGATTTCAGGCGTCGGATCGCCTCTTTGTCCTCTAGCGTGGACAGGCGCGAGGCCAGGTCCTCCATCGAAACAGGCATGTTTCTTTCCTTATTTGCGTTTGAACAGGCGCAGCCGGGCATAGATCGGATCGTCGCGCCCGGCGCGCCCCGTGCCGACGCCCGCGCTGCCGAAATCATCTCCGACGTGTGCGGGCGAGTCTTCGGCATGATCGAGGATGAACGAGCGGTGCGCAAATCGCCAGACCCCGTCACGCCGCGCATAGCGGTCGGCATAGCGGCCCCAGGCGATGAATTGCCGCGTGCCGTCCAGCGTCAGATGCCAAGCGCGCGCCACGACTTCGCCGTGGGCGGAATCGCCATCGATGACATATAGCGCGTTCAACATTGCATGGCTGGTCGCGCGCCAATTGGCCATCATGCCCGGCAACCAGGCGACGTAACCCTTTGCCGATCCAAAATAATAGGGCGTGTGATCGTCTGTCCCGTCTTCGTGATAGAGGCTGAGCACCAAGCCCCAGTCGCGCCGGTCGACGCCGTGGCCATAGGCCGCGACCAAGTGGCGCAAGGCTTCGCGCGTTGCCGCTTCGTCGGCATCGATCGCGCGCGGCGCGAGCGGATGATCAGACACCAAATCCGCCCGCCACCGCGATGGTCTGTCCGGTGACATAGTTGCCGCGCCGCCCGGCAAAGAACACCGCCGCCTGGCCAATATCCTTCGGCGTGCCCCAGCGCTTAAGCGGCAGCATCGCCTTTACCGCGGCTTCCCATTCGGGCGTGAACGTGCCCGCTTGCTGGCCCAATTTGAATTGGCCTGCGTCGATTACTCCGACCAGGATCGAATTGGCGCGGATTTCGTTGATCCCCTCTTCTTTGGCAATACCTTTGATCAGCGCCTCGTTACAGGCCTTTGGCGCGACCGACAGCCCGTCGAGTTGTGGCCACCAGTCATGCCCGGCGCTGCCCAAATGGACAAAGCTGCCCCCGCCTGCGCCGCGCATGTGCGGCAGCGCGGTGTGCACCGCATTGTTGAAACCAAATGCCTCGATTTCCATCGACTGGCGAAACATGTCTTCGCCCCAATCCGCGATCGGCACTTGCGATACGACCGGCCCGGCGCCCCATACCACGGTGTGGATGCGGCCATGTGCGGCGACCGCTGCGCCAAATCCGGCGACGACTTCGGCACGAATACGCACATCGATGCGGTGCGCACTGGCTTTTACTCCCAGCGCGCGGATTGTTTCGGCCACCTGTTCGGCGACCTCGTGTTTTGACCGATAGACCACCGCGACAGCACTGCCTGCCTTGGCCAGTTCCAGCGCCACCCCGCGCCCGATGCCGCCGCTGCCGCCGAACACAATCGCTGCCCCATCAGGGAATTCACCAACCACGCATTTTTCTCCCGGAATCCTTACGCGGCGGTTTGCGCGCGCGCGGGCGGGCGGGCAACGGGCATGCGACCTGCCGGGCGATTTCAGGTCCTACCCGGTTCCTTCCGTCCGCTCTGGTGCGTCGCTCGGTTCGCGCTATACGGACCGCCAGTCCTGGCCTTGTCGAAAGTTCATCCCATGTTGCCTGCCCGTTCGTTCAGCATTTCGATCCGTCACGAATGGCGCGCGCTTTATGAACGGATCTGGCGGCCTGAATTCTTCCCCAACTGGGCGGCGGGTCTGGCCGATAGTGCAATGCGACCAGACGGTGACGGACGCTGGCTGGCCGATGGCTTTGACGGTCCGATCCACATCCGCTTTACCCCGCATAACGTGTTGGGTGTGATGGACCACTGGGTCGATCCGGGCACGGGTCAGGACGTCCATGTCCCCTTGCGCGTGGTCGAAAACGGCGATGGCGCAGAAGTGATCCTTACTCTGTTTCGCCAGCCCGGCATGGACGAGGATCGGTTTTCGGCAGACATCAAGCTGGTCAACCGCGATCTGAAGGCGCTGAAATCCCTGATCGAACGCTGACTGCGCTGCACGGCTGTGTTTCCTTGCGAAAATGGCCTATGCGCAGAAATAACCACATTGAAATTCGCAAAATGCGCTTTATAGTTCTTCTCGAACAATAAGTGCGTCGAACCGACCCGGCCAAAATAATCCGGGCGCCGACCACTCAATCGCGAGGGGATAGGATATGCATGCCGCGCACCGCAACGGGATCCGTGCGGCATGATCAAGACCGCGCCGGTTCAGAAAAATTCCTCCCGCAGCGATCCCCTGCTTGCCGAATTGACTGCAACAGATCAGCCATTTGAAATCGTTGGCGGTGCAACTGGTCGCGCGTTTCGCAATGCTCCGCCCGATCTGAACCTGATGATCGAGGGCGCGCGCCGCCATGGCGCGCGCATCGCGATTGTCGACTGGCGCGATGATGGCAGCGAACGGCGCACGAGTTTCGACGATCTGTTCGCCGCGCGGGATCGATTGGCTGGGCGGTTGTTCGCGCGGCTGGGCGACTGCCGGGGCCAGCGGATCGCGATCTGCATGCACAACCGTGCCGAATGGATGATCGGGTTTCTTGCAGTTTTGCGCGCCGGCGGCGTGCCTGCGCTGTTCAACAGCCGCGGCGCGCCGGACGCGCTGATGACGATGGTTGCCGAAGTAACCCCCGCGCTGGTGCTGGGCGACACCCGCGCGTGCGCTGCGTTGCGGGACGGCGGGCATACCGGCCCGATGATCGACCTGACTCAACAGCAAGACGGCGATGGCGCGATGCCAGCGGTGGTCGGCACGGCCTCCCCCGATGATCCCGCCGCGATTCTGTTTACATCAGGCACCACTGGGCGCCCGCGCGGTGTCGTCCTGACGCACCGCAATCTTGTAACCGGGCTGATGACGGTGCAATTATCGGGCATGATGGTGCTGCACGGAATTGCCCGCGCGCAACAGCTGCCGGTGACCTTCGTTATCGCGCATATGCCGCAACAGGCAACGCTGCTGGTCTATCCGCTGTTTCACATTTCGGGGCTGGGCGCGGGGTTCCTGTCGCCGTTGATCGCCGGGACCAAGACGATCGTGGTGCGCCGGTGGAACGCGGATGAGGCCCTGCGTCTGATCGGTGCCGAAAGGGTGACGATGCTCACCGGCGTCCCCACCATGCTGTGGGATCTGTTGCGCGCAGTCGAAAACGGGGGCGATGGCACTGCCCTGGCCGGTCTGCGCAACGTGGCCAGCGGGGGGCAAGCGCTGCCGGTGAATTTGCTCGATGCGATTCGCATCGCCTGTCCGCAGGCGATGATGGGCACCGGTTATGGCATGACCGAATGTGCGGGCGCGCTGGCGCAAGCGGTTGGCGCCGATTTCCTGCGCAAACGCGCCTCGGCCGGGCGGGTCCTGCCGCTGGCCGATGTTCGGATTGTCGCGCCCGATGGCACCGTGCTGGCGCCAGGCGAAACCGGCGAAATCCAGGTGCGCGGGCCGTTTGTGATGCAGGGGTACTGGAACCGGCCAGAGGCGAGCGCGGCGGCATTTGCCGGGGCGGGCTGGCTGCGCACCGGCGATCTGGGTTTTGTCGATGATGAGCATTACATCTTCATCGTCGACCGGGTGAAAGACATGGTCATTTCGGGCGGCGAAAACATTTTCTGTGCCGAAGTCGAACGCGTGTTGGGCGAACAGCCCGGCGTGATCGAATGCGCCGCATTCGGCTTGCCCGATGCGCGATTGGGCGAACGGCTTGTCGCGGTGGTCAAGGGCGACGGGTTACAAGCGGGCGCCCTGATCGAGGCGGTCGCAGGTGGTCTAGCCCGGTACAAGGCACCGACCGAAATCATGATTTCAGACCACGCTCTGCCGCGCAACGTGCTGGGCAAAGCGGACAAGCACGCGCTGCGTCAAACGTGGCCGGATTTTAGCGGAGAAAGCTGACCATGGGCATGCCCGCCGACATCAGGATCATCGATTGCATGTTGGGAATCCCCGATGCGGAGGACCGTTCCGACTGGTTCACGTCGTTCCGCCCGCTGATCAAGGATAAACAGACGCTGCGGCAATTTGCGATGCCCGCGCAATATATGTTCAAGGACATTCCGCAGACTGGCGAACAGGACGATTACATCCGCTGGACCGTCGAACAGATGGACAAGCACAATATCGAGCGCGCGCTGGTCGGGTGGAACGACAATGCCACATCGCGCCGGGCGAAGGATCTATACGGCGACCGGTTCTTTTTCGACCTGCCGTGCGATCCCAATGCCGGGATGGACGACGTGCGGCGGATCAGGCGGATCCATGCCGAAGTCGGCCTTTCGGCGATCAGCGTGTTTCCGGCGGGCACGCTGCCGCAAGTGGCGATAAACCACAAATACATGTTCCCGCTTTATGCCACGGCCTGCGAACTGGACCTGCCGATCCTGCTGAATGTCGGGATCCCAGGACCGCGCATCCCTATGGAAACACAAAAAGTCGAACACCTCGACGAGGTTTGCTGGTTCTTTCCCGAGCTGAAAGTGGTCATGCGTCATGGCGCCGAACCGTGGGAAGCACTGGCTGTCAAGCTGATGCTGAAATGGCCGAACCTGTATTATTCGACCAGCGCATTTGCGCCGAAGCATTACCCCAAGGCAGTGATCGATTACGCCAATACGCGCGGTGCGGACAAGATCATCTATGCCGGATATTTTCCGATGGGCCTCAGCCTCGACCGAATCATGGGCGATATGCCCCAGGTGCCGTTCAACGACGATGTCTGGCCCAAATTCCTGCGCGAAAATGCGCGCCGGGTGTTCAACCTGAACTAAACCCCCCATTTTGATTTTCCGTGATTTCCGAGCCGTGAAATGTTCCATTCCACTTGAAATCACTCAAAGGAGCCTGATCATGACCGATGCGGCAACCGATGCCCGCACGCCGCCCGTCGCGGTGGAGCAGCTTCTGGAAAAGCTGAAAGGCGATGCGCTGACCGAATGGCGGCTGGCCGATGTCACCGGGCGGGCCTCTGTGGCCGAACGCGCGCTCGATATCGGGTTTCCGTTTGGCTGGTATCCGCTGCTGCTGTCGGCGGATCTGGCGGCGGGCGAAGTCAAGCCGTTGCGCTATTTTGGCAAGGACCTGGCAATCTGGCGCGGCGAAGACGGCGCGGTGCGGATGGTCGATGCCTATTGCAAGCATCTGGGCGCGCACATGGGCCACGGCGGCAAGGTGCATGGCAACCTGATCGAGTGTCCGTTTCATGCGTGGCGCTACGACGGCGACGAGGGCGTGGTCAAAGACATCCCTTATGCCCGGACTATCCCGCCGCAAGTGAAGCGCAAATGCATTCGCACCTGGCCCATCGACGAGGCTAATCGCTGGATCTGGGCCTGGTACCACCCGGAAGACGCAGCGCCGTTGTTCAATGTTGCGCGCCTGCCCGAATGCGCTGATCCGGACTGGACCGATTTCGATGTGTTTGAATGGAATGTCTGGGGATCGGTGCAGAACATGGCCGAAAACGGCGTCGATGTGGCGCATTTCCGCTATATTCATGGCACCGCCAATGTTCCGCTGGGCGATCTGCGCTGGGGCGAATGGGGGCGCGGTGCCGATGTCCGGGCAAAGATGGGCACGCCGTGGGGCGAAGTCGACGGCTGCATCAGCTATGACACGATGGGCCCGGGGCAAAGCTGGACTCGGTTTACCGGGATTTCCGAAACACTGCTGGTCGCCTGCATCACCCCGGTCGCGCTCGATCAGGTCCAAGTGCGGTTCTGCTTTACCCAGCCGCGCGCGCAGGCGCAGGGCGAACGCGCCGGCGTGGCGCGCGCGATCGTGCGCGATATCTGCAAACAGTTCGATCAGGACAAAGTGATCTGGGACCGCCAGCGCTATGAAACCAACCCGGTGATCTGCGACGGCGATGGCCCGATCCCACAATTCCGCAAATATTATGCCCGGTATTACGCGTGATCAACGCCCCAGAGCAAGCCATCTGGCGAGATCGTCGATGGTGGCAATCGGGCCGATCGTTACGTCATATTTGATCGTTTGCAGCACGAGTTCGCTGTCGACGTCGCGTATGCGGTCAAGGGCGATGACCGCATTGGTCACCGCCGCCACTTCGGCCAGGCTGTTGATCTGGCAGATCGCGACGATCCGCTGCATGATCGGTCCAATCGCAGGCCGATAGCGATAGACGGCGTTGAGCAGTTCGACATCGACGTTTCCACCCCGGCTATCCTCTGGTTAGCCGGGCATATACAGTTGGGCCGCTTTGCCGCCATCGACCGGTAGCGCGACCCCGGTGATATAGCTGGCCGCATCGGACAGCAGGAACGCGATCGCCGATGCCAGTTCCTCGGGCTGCGCGCCGCGCCCCATCGGGATCGCATCAGTGGTGCGTGCCGCGGCGGCGGGTGCGCGCGCGTTGAAATCCTGCGTCGCAGGAGTCTGCACCTGGCCCGGGACAATCGCATTGACGCGCACGCCGTGGCGCGCGCCCTCCATCGCGGCGACCGCCGTAAACTGGATCAGCGCGGCCTTTGATGCCGAATAGCTGGCCATCATCGGCGCCGCGCGGATGCCGCAAGTCGATGAAATATTGACGATCGCACCAGATCCTTGTGCCATCATTACCGCCATCGCTGCCTTTGTGCCGACGAACACCGCGTCGGCATTTACCGCAAAATCCTTGCGCCATTGCTCCAGCGTCAGGCGGGCGATCGGCGCGTAATGGACTGACATCGCATTGTTGACCATCATGTCGATCCGCCCGTGGCGAGTGGCGACATCGGCGATCAGCGCGGCAAAGGCATCGCTGTCGGTCACGTCAAGCTGATGCGCCTCAACTTTGCCAACTCCGCCCCTGTTAACCCTACCCGAGCCAACTGCGCCAATCGAGGCGCGCGCCGTATCGAGCCGGTCGAGCCGCCGCGCACAGATCGCGACCATCGCGCCGCGCTGTGCGAGCAAGAGAGCGGTGGCCAGCCCGATGCCGTCGCTGCCGCCAGTGATGAATGCAACTTTTCCATGGAATTCATCGGGCACGGTCAGGATCCTCTTTGCCTTACACCTAAGAGATAACGCGTATATGCAAAATAATTGACATAATAGAGTTTTTGCGTAAATATTAATCATAAAAAATACGTATTAATCGATTTTGGCGGCAACGTTCGCGGGGGTTTGGCGGGGCGCCTGTCCCCTTTGGGCAATGCGTGATAGAAATGGTTGGAAACTCGCGTATTTCATAGCATAGGCGACATGATATCGCGGTATGCGAAATATACAGTCTGTTTAGATACGCATGAGTCGTCTTGGGAGAAAATGCATGGCAATTTCCGCGTCCACATTGGAATTGGTGGCGGAGCGGGCCGGTGAGGCGCGGCGCAACCGCCGCATCGCCGACGATGTGGTCAATGCGGTCATCGACGATGGCTTCATCCGCCATTTTACCCCCGCTACGCACGGTGGGCGCCAAGACAAGCCGCAGGACTTTTTCCTCGACCAGATCACTCTGGCAGAGGCGGACATGAGTACCGCCTGGGCGCTTGGGATTGTCGCGGTGCACAATTACCAGATCGCGCTGATGGACCCGCGCGCGCAAGACGAAGTGTGGGCAAACGGTCCTGACGCCATGGTCTCCAGCTCGTACAATCCCGCAGGCGCAAAGGCGACGGCGGTCGAAGGCGGGGTCATGCTGTCGGGCCGCTGGGGCTGGTCCAGCGGCAGCCAGCATTGCAACTGGGTGCTGTTGGGCGGGGTGGTCCCGGAAGAAGGCTATCGCACATTCCTGCTGCCCGCCGCCGATTACAGGATCGAAGACACCTGGCACACGATGGGCCTGCAAGCGACCGGATCGAACGATGTGGTGATCGACGCGCCGGTGTTTGTGCCCGATTATCGCACCCACCGGCAGATCGATGGCTATCTGGGCCACCATCATCAACCGGCGGGCTACTATGACTTGCCCTGGGCCCAGGTGTTCATCCGCGTCGTCAATACGAGCGCGATCGGCGCAGTGCGCCACGCGATCGCGCTGTTTCGCGAACGCGTCGGGCTGGGCACGACCGACATGACCAAGGCGCCGGCCGATCCCGACGTGCTGGAACGCATCGCACGCGCGTCAAATCTGGTCGAAACATGCGCCAAAGTCATGGTGCGCAATTTCGAGGACATGGAAACGGCCGATTTCAAACCGTCGATCCTCGATCGCGTGCGCTATCGGCATGAGGCAAGCCTGGTCAGTGATCGCTGTATTGAAGCGATGGATCTGTTGATGGATATCGCGGGCGGGCGTTCGGTGTTTTCGGGCAATGCGTTTCAGGATTTGTGGCACGACGTGCGCATGGCGCGCGCCCATGTCGCCAACAACCCTACCGGGTTTGCCCGCAATTATGCAGCGGTGCTGATGGGCGCGGAAAACACCGACTTGTTTCTGTAAAACACAGGGTCGGGTCAACCATTCAAATCGCCAGGACCAATGCTTAAGGCGGGCCCATGATTGTCTATTCATACCATCTGGTCACCAGCCCCGAACGGCTTGCCGATTTGCAGACGGCACTGGCTTTGCTTGCCTCTGATCTGGCATCGCGCGCAGGGTTGCGAGCAACCACTTTGCTCCACCGGGCCGATGACCCGCTAGTCTATCGTTTCGAGGAATGCTGGGACAGTGCCGCTGCCCACGATGCCGCGATGGATCCAGCGCTCAAGGTGTTGCTGAAACAAGTCATGGACAGTGTTGTTGGACCCGTCACAGGCACGCGATTCCAGTCAGCCATTCTGGCGGTCACTTACTGACCGGACCCGGCGTTCAGCGACTACACCGAAAACGCCATCACGCGCTGCTTTTCGGGTAATCGGTATAACCGTGCGCATCGTCGCCGTCGCCGGTGTAGCACGTGGTCCAGGCGGCTTTGCCCGACGCGATCAGGCGGTGACGGTCAGGCCTGCGCCCACGCGATGGCGATAGTATCCCACCATCAGGTCGGTGGGGACGTCGTGCGGACCGGCGTGATCGCGTGTTATCGGCGCCATGATCACGCGATTGGCTCGGTCCACATCACCCAGCCGAACCGGCGAAAACAGGTCTGCCATCTCTGTCAGCTCCGCACGCGCGGTTTGGGCAGCGGGGCGCCGCGCCGCATCGTTTCGATGAAATGGTCCAGCGGGGCGGCGGGTTCGATTGGGCCATCGTGGGGTTTGCCCTGCCGCGCCCAATATGTGCCCCAACTGGGAAACAAGTCGTGGAAACTGCCATGATAGGGCGGCACACCCGGCCAGCGCATTTTGCGATCGCCGACCGGTGGCTGGTTGAGATCGCTGGCATACCAGTATAGCGGCAGGCGGCGACGGAAGTACCAGCGCCGATCGATGCGTTCGTACTGGTCGAAATACATCATCTGCATCAGCACCCATTGCGCGCCGGATTCGTGCTCGTTTTTCGAATAGACAACGCCCTGGGCATGGTCGGGCCCATGGGGATTTTCCGGATCGACGAAATCGATCACGTGGCCGCCGAGGTGATGGCTGGTGCCATCGAATTGCATCGAATGGGTTTCGTCAAACCAGTCGCGCAACGCCTTGCGACCCTGTTTGCCGCCACCGACGCGCACGTCCGGGGGAAACAGATTCACCCAGGCATCGCTGTCCCGCATATCGAGCGCGAGCGCGTATTTGGCTGGTAACTGCCGGATTGCATCGAGTGATTCGAGCCGATCGATGCGCGCGAGCAAAGCGCTGGTCCCAGCTGATTCCGGATAGTTGGTGTCGGGCATCATACAGCCCTCTCCGGCTGGGCTGCCATCGGACACCGGTCGAGTCCTGACGGCTATGTCTATTTGCGCCGTTTCATAGTAATATATTTACGCAAATGCAAACCTGATATATTTTTTCTGGCGCATATACGTTGCGCTGTTAATCTTCCTCGACGATCTCCGGCGTGCGGGTGATTTTCGCCATGCGCGCGTTGTATTTGATCGTCTTGACCGCAATCGAGGTTTCTACGTGGCGCACACCTTTGATCGTGACGATCTGGTCCGACGCGATTTCGACCAGTGCGTCCAGTTCATCGACCAGGCACATCGCGGTAATGTTGAACTGGCCCATGGTGATCAGCACGGCGTTGACTGGCGACAGTTCGGATACCGCACGCGCGACATCGCGCACTTTGTCGACATCGGCCTGGATGTTGATAAACGCCAGCCGGGCACGTTTGCCCATTTCGAACCCGGTGATCGCGGTAAATGCGATCAGGCCGTCCTGTTGCAGCCGCTTGATCCGGCCGCGCACGGTGCCTTCGGTGACGCCCAATTCGGCGGCGATTTTGCGATTCGACACGCGCGCATCGCGCGACAGCATGTCGATCAGTTGCTGGTCCAGGGTGTCGAGCATCGGGGCGGCCACGGCGTTTACTCCTTTGCCTCGATCGGGGCGACATCGAACTGGTATTTGCAGATGTCCACCACGATCGCCGGGGTCAGCGAACGGATGCCATGGATTTCCGACAGGCGGTCGAGCAGGAAATGCGCAAGGTCTTCAAAATCGTGCAGCGCCACCAGCATGTCAATGTCATAGCGCCCGGTGACGATGTGTACCGCAAACACTTCGCGCAATTCGGCCAGTTCGTGCGCGACATCGGACGCCGGGCGGCCATCGACTTCGACTGAGATGCGCAGCAATACGTTGAAACCATGCGCGGTGAAATCAGACACCGCCACCACACGCAACTGGTTGGCGTCCTCCATTCGCTTGATTCGGGTCGAAACCGTGGTCGCGGTCAGGCCCAGTTTCTCGGCGATCTGTTGGTTGTTTGCGCGGCCGTTCAGTCGCAATTGCTCGACAATATTGAGGTCGGTGGCGTCGAAACTGAACATTTGCGTCATGGGCCCCGAAAATTTTTGCGTCAATTTTTGCGTAATGGTCTGCTCCGGCGGTTTGCGCATCGGCCCGCGTGCCGTCAACTGTCTTGTTGGGACCAGTCTTGTTTAGCCCACACTTGTTGAGCCCGGTCTTGTTGAGCAAGGGCGCGAACGGCCTGCGTCGCGCCACGGATGGCCCCCTCGATGTAGCCCACACCACCGGCGTCGCCGACCACGTGGACGGCAAAGCCCGCCCCAGTCATCGCTTTGGCCAGCGCCAGATCGCCGTGCGCGCCGCGCGCGACGATCACGTTGTCGGCGGCAACGCTTTGGCGAATCCCGGCGCCATCTGTAAATGTGACGGCATCGTGCCCGATCGCCACATCGCCGGCCCCGCCATGCAGGCCCACACCATGTTCGCCCAGTTCGGCCAGCAGGCGCATCCGCCGCACCAAAGTCAGCCCTTTGCCCAGCCGGGGCGCTTCCTCGATTACATGCACCTGGCGCCCGCGTTCGGTCAGGAATTCGGCCAGTTCGAGCCCGACCAGTTCCCCGCCGATAATGACAATCGCATCGCCCAGCGGCATCCAGGCATGGGTCGCCTTGCGCACCAGTGCCAGATTGGCAGTGGCGCCGGTCGCCGCGCCCAGCTTTGTGGCCACGCGCGTCAGCCACCCGGTTTTGCGCTTTAACGCGTCCGAATTTTCGCCCAGTAACATCGCG
>JAYTHT010000246.1:0-1369 GCA_043732365.1 Novosphingobium sp.
GCGCTGTACCGTTTTCAGGAACCGGGCGGTGATATCGCGTGGTACGACGGCAATGGCGCATCGACCAAACGCGGCATCATGCGCACGCCCGTCGATGGCGCGCATATCACGTCAAAGTTCGGTATGCGGTTCCACCCGGTGCTGATGTACAATAAAATGCACAAGGGCGTCGATTTTGCCGCGCCGACCGGCACGCCGATCTATGCCGCCAAAGATGGGACCGTGGTCTGGGCCGCGATGAAGGGCCCCAACGGAAACCTGACCATCCTGCAACACGACAAGGATATTCAGACGTACTATCTGCATCAGAGCTTGTTCATGCCCGGCGTAGTCGCTGGCGCGCATGTGACCCAGGGGCAGAAAATCGGCGAAATCGGCACGACCGGCCGATCGACCGGGCCCCATCTCCATTTCGAACTTCACGTCGCCAACGAACCGATCGATCCGCTGAGCATGCCGTCCGACGATGCCCAGCGCAAGAAACTGACAGGGCCAGCGCTTCAGGCGTTCATCACCCAACGCAATCGCATCGATGTCGCCCGCGCCGGGAAAGCCGGTTAAGCCGGGCCAGCTATACCTTTCGCGCCATTAGGGGCCAGGCCAGCGGCACGATCAGCGCGGCCAACACGATCGTCGTGCCAATGCTGGCATTCAACCCGTCGGCCTGCGCGCCCCACAGCGACAGACCCGTCAGATCAAGATTGATCCATGACCCAAGCGCGCCAGTGCCCGGATTGGGAGTAAGGCCAAAGCCAAGATCCTCGACCGCATTCCACGCAAAATGGGCCGCGATTGGCGCGACCAGCCCGCCGCTGCGCTGCGCCAGCAAGCCAAACCACACTCCGCCCAACATCAGGTTGACCAGCGACAGCGGCGCCCGCACGCCCGATGGCAAATGAAACGCTGCAAACAGCGCCGCGCCCAGCACGATACCCAGCGGCACCCCGATCCGTTCGATCAGCGCGGGTTGCAACCAACCGCGAAACAGCAATTCCTCGGTCGATACTTGCAACAGCGTCAGCGCGACCCCCAGCAGGACCAGCCCAGCCGAAAACGGCACGCCCGGCCCACGCACAACCCCGCCGTTGATCGCGGCAAAACCCAATGTGGTCAGCAGTCCGGCCAGCCCCAGCGCGCCCGCGATCATCGCCCAATGCGCTGCCGCAGACCCCCGCCGCGCGACCCGCTGATGCCCCACCATGCCCAGGAGAAACGCCAGGGCAATCAACGGCAGGAACAGCAGTGCATAATAGACGGTCATCGCCGCGCCGACGGCTGTGATTGTAATCGTATCGCCCAGATGCTGCGCAAACAGGATCCACCCGGTCGCCGCTGATAAGCCTGCCACGACCAAAGCCCAGGCAAGGGC
>JAYTHT010000247.1:0-1368 GCA_043732365.1 Novosphingobium sp.
TCCCCTCAAATCGGAAAATGGCCCGGCTGGGTTTCGACCGTGATCCAGCGCAATTCGGTAAAGCTGTCGATCCCGGCCTTGCCGCCAAACCGGCCATAACCCGACGCGCCGACCCCGCCGAACGGCATTTGCGCCTCGTCATGCACGGTCGGTCCGTTGATATGACAGATGCCCGACCGGATCTGGCGCGCGACGCGCAAACCGCGCGCGGTGTCGCGTGTAAACACCGCTGCTGACAATCCGTATTCGCTGTCGTTGGCGAGCGCGATCGCGTGGGCTTCGTCGCGGGCGCGGATGATCGCGACCACTGGCCCAAAGCTTTCGTCGCGGAACAGGTTCATCGCCGGGGTCACGCGATCGACGACATGCGCGGGCATCAGCACATTGTGCATGGCATCGCCGCCACACAGCAAAGTCGCGCCCTGCGCCAGCGCATCATCGACCAGTGCGCGGCAGTGCGCGACGGTTTTGGCATCGACCACCGCGCCAAGGGGCGTCGTGCCATCGCGCGGATCGCCCACCGCCATCGTGGCCACTTTGGCGCGGAATTTTTCCGCAAAATCATCGGCCACAGCGTCTGCCACGATGATCCGTTCGGTCGACATGCAGATCTGTCCCTGGTTCATGAATGCGCCAAAGGCGGCGGCTTTGACCGCTTCGTCGAGATCGGCGTCGTCCAGCACCAGCAGCGGCGCTTTGCCGCCCAGTTCCAGCAGGCAGGGTTTCAGATGCTGCGCTGCGCGCGTGGCAATGATCCTGCCCACTGCGGTCGACCCGGTAAAGTTGATCCGCCGCACTTGCGGCGCATCGATCAGCGCGCCAACCACTTCGCCTGCATCGGCAGGCGCGTTGGTCACCACTTGCACCAGCCCATCGGGAAAGCCCGCCTGCGCAAACGCCTCGACAATCAGCGTGTGAGTGCGCGGGCAGACTTCGCTCGCTTTCAAAATGACCGCATTGCCGCACGCCAGCGGTACGGCGATCGCGCGCACGCCCAGGATGATCGGCGCGTTCCATGGCGCAATCCCGAGGATCACGCCGACCGGTTCGCGCAAGGCCAGGGCCAGGCAGCCGGGCTTGTCCGACGGGATCACTTCGCCCGCGATCTGCGTGGTCAGCGCGGCCGCCTCGCGCACCATCGATGCCGCCAGGCCCAGGTTGAACAGCGCCCAGCCAGCCGTCGCGCCGATTTCGGCCATCATCGCGGCGACAAAATCGTCCTTGCGCGCTTCGAGTGCAGCGGCGGCGGCATTAAGCACTGTGCGGCGCGCATTGGGCCCCATTGCGCCCCAGGGCCCCTGCGCTGTGGCAGCACGCGCGGCGATCGCGGGGATGTCGGTGGCGCGTAGCGCGGGCGCGGACGAGGCT
>JAYTHT010000248.1:0-14834 GCA_043732365.1 Novosphingobium sp.
GCCGCCATCACCGGATCCATTCGCCAGCACGGCGGCGGCGGTGGCGAACACAAGACGTATGGCCCAACGTTCTAAATTTAAACGACGTTCTGAACGGGACTGTGGCTGATTTTAACTGTGGAGGTGACGGTATGACCACGCTTGATGGAAATGACGACTTCCGGTTGCAACTGGCGCCGTTGATCGCCAATGCCGCCGCATTCGATGGCTGGACTGATGCGGCGGTCACTGCGGCGGCGGAATTCGCCGGCGTCGATCCCGATGCGGCGCGGTTTGCGTTTGGTGGCAAAGCCATGGCGATGATCGAGGCGTGGACCCAGACGATCGATCTGGCGATGGTCGCCGCGCTGCCGCCGGGGTATATGGCCACATTGCCGATCCGCGAACGCATCCGCGTGATGATCGAATTCCGCATCGATGCCATCGCCGGGCAAGAGGAATCGTTGCGCCGCGCGCTGATCGAAATGGCCAAACCGCACCATGTTGCGGCCACCGCGCGGCTGGCGTGGAAAAGCGCTGATGTCATGTGGCGGCTCGCTGGCGATACTGCGACCGATTATAACCACTATACCAAACGCATGACGCTGGGCGGAATTTACGCCGCGACATTGGCGGTGCTGGCCGATGACCACAGCGAAGACCACGCCGATACCCGCGCATTCCTGGCGCGGCGTATCGATGGTGTAATGCGGTTTGAAAAGTTCAAGGCCCAAGTGCTGCACCCCAAAGGCGACCGGTTCAGCATCTCGCGCCTGCTGGGGCGTCTGCGGTACCCGGCGACCTGATCGAGCCCAGGTTTTTCGTGTCCAAGCCGTAAATTCGTCTCGGGAAGTCGGTGGCGGCCCGCTGCCGACTTCGAAACTCGCACTTACGCGATTTTGCACCCAGCTTCTAATGCGAATGACTTGCAATTGTTTGTGGGTTGTGGCAGCCCGACAGGCGTGACGCTCGATCAACTCCCCATTCGCACGCCTGCACAGATCGTCGCGGTCGATTGGGCCGCGCTCGTACCTGAAGAAGCACAGCGGTTACAGGCGCTCGGCCTCGAAGTCGGGGCGCAAGTGCAATTGGCCTATCGCGGCGTGTTCATGACGCGTGATCCGCTTGCGGTCGAAGTCGGGCGGATGACCGTCGCGCTGCGCCGCGCGCACGGCCAGGCGATGGAAGTCGAACTTGTACCAGCGGATTCTGGTGTATGAGCCGGCATCCCGCCGTAGTCGCGCTCGTCGGCAATCCCAACGCTGGCAAAAGCGCACTGTTCAATGCGCTGACCGGTGCGCGCCAGAAAATCGCGAATTATCCGGGTGTCACGGTGGAACGCAAGGCCGGGCGCATGTTGATGCCCAACGGCGAGCCGGTTGAACTGGTCGATTTGCCCGGCACGTACGGGCTCGACACAACCAGCCCCGACGAAGAAGTTACACGCCGCGTGATCATGGGCGAACAGCCTGGCCAGGCGCGACCCGAAGTGTTGGTGATCGTGCTCGATGCGTCAAACCTCGAACAGCATCTGGTGCTCGCGCAGGAAGTTATCGCGCTGGGCCGTCCGACAGTGGTTGCGCTCAACATGATCGATCTGGCGCAGCGCGACGGGCTGGTGCTCGATCCGGCGGCGCTGGCGTCCGAATTGGGCGTGCCGGTGATTGCCACGGTGGCTGTGCGGCGGCGTGGGCTGGTTGAACTGGCGGACGCGGTCAGCACTGCGCGCGATCTGGCCGAACACGGATCAGGGCACCCGCGCGCGCAATTGACGATGGGCGAACGGCGCATGATGGCGCGCACGATGGCGCGCGGCGCGGTGCTGTCCGAAACGTCGCAGCATCGGTTGCATGCGCGGCTGGATATGGTCCTGCTGCATCCCTGGCTCGGGCCGGTGATCCTGTTCGGGCTGCTGTTCATCGTGTTTCAGGCGGTGTTCAGTTGGGCCACGCCGTTCCAGACCGGGCTTGATACGCTATTCACCATGGGCTCTGCCGAATTGCGCGTGGTCATGCCGCCGTCGTTGTTTCGCGACTTGCTGACCGATGGTGTGATTGCGGGTGTGGGTACGGTAATCGTGTTCCTGCCGCAGATTCTGGTGCTGTTTTTCTTCATCCTGGTGATGGAGGCGACCGGTTACATGGCGCGCGCCGCGTTCCTGATGGACCGGATGATGGCGGGCGTGGGCCTGTCGGGGCGCAGTTTCATCCCGCTGCTGTCGTCGTTTGCGTGCGCGGTGCCGGGGATCATGTCGACCCGGTCGATCACCGATCCAAAGGACCGGCTGACCACGATCCTGATCGCGCCGATGATGACCTGTTCGGCGCGGTTGCCGGTCTATGCGGTGATCATTGCCGCGTTCATCCCGGCGCGCGATGTGCTGCCCGGGATGGGGTTGCAGGGGCTCGTGCTGTTCCTGCTGTATGTCACCGGGATTTTTGGCGCGATGGGCGCGGCGCTGATCTTCCGCCGTTCGCTGACCAAGGGTGCGGCTTCGGGCTTCATCATGGAACTGCCCAAATATCAGCTGCCCACGGTCAAGGACCTGGCACTGGGGCTGTTTCAGCGCGGCTTGATATTCCTGCGCCGTGCGGGCACGATGATCTTTACTGTTGCGATCGTGCTGTGGCTGCTGCTGAATTTCCCGCGTGCAGAACCGGGGCAAGACCAGGTCAACGCATCGGTCGCCGGACATATCGCCAATGGGCTGGCGGTGGTGGTCAAACCGATCGGTTTCAACCGCGACATTGCGCTCAGCCTGATCCCGACAATGGCCGCACGCGAAGTCGCAATCAGCTCGCTGGCGACGACATATGCCGTTGGCGCCAAAGATGAGGAAGCGCGCGCGGTGGGGCTGACCGGGCAATTGAAAAGGCACTGGAGCCTGGCCACGGCGCTGGCGTTCCTGGCGTGGTTTGTGTTTGCGCCGCAATGCATGTCGACGATCGCGGTCACCCGGCGCGAAACCAACGGCTGGAAATGGCCGGTATTCATGCTCACCTATCTGTTCGGCGTGGCCTATGTGTTTTCCGGGATCGTCTATTGGACTGCGGTTGCGGCGGGGTTGGGCTAGATTCAGGATTGGACCAGATTGGTGGGGGAAATCCCGGCGATGACCGGTTGATCGCGCGCCCGCATCAGCTATCCATTGGGCAACTACGGCAAGGGAACCAATTCGATGGCAGGCAGCGTCAACAAGGTCATTTTGGTCGGCAATCTTGGCGCTGACCCT
Source organism: Novosphingobium sp. (assembly GCA_043732365.1). Lineage (GTDB taxonomy): Bacteria > Pseudomonadota > Alphaproteobacteria > Sphingomonadales > Sphingomonadaceae > Novosphingobium. The sequence goes on from JAYTHT010000248.1 coordinate 3,212, forward strand.
GAAACAAAGTCGTTTCAGAACGGCGGAAAAGTCTGCAATCTGCGCATTGCGACATCGGAATCGTGGAAGGATCGCAACACCGGCGATCGCCAGGAACGCACCGAATGGCACACCGTGGCAATCTTTTCCGAAGGCCTGGTTGGTGTCGCCGAACGCTTTTTGAAAAAGGGTTCGAAAATCTACATCGAGGGCCAGTTGCGCACGCGCAAGTGGCAGGACCAGAACGGGCAGGACCGCTATACCACCGAAGTCGTGTTGCAAGGGCCTGGTTCCGTGCTGACGATGCTCGACGGCGCGCCCGGCGGTGGTGGTGGAGCAGGCGGGGGTGGCGGGGGTGGCGGAGCAGGCGGGGGCGGTGATCGCGGCGGTTATGGCGGTGGTGGTGGTGGTGGCCAGCGGTCCGGCGGCGCTGCGTCGGGCGGTGGCGGCTATGGCGGCGGATCGTCGGGCGGCGGTTCATCAGGCGGTTCGTCGGGTGGCAACTTCGGCGAAGATCTCGATGACGATATCCCTTTCTGATCAAGACAGGCCCTGCTGATCAAGACAGGCCCTGCTGATCAAGTCCCGCGCGTATCGCCATACAAATGGATATGCAGCCGGTCGGTAAAGCGCCAACCGGCTTGCATCGCCGCTTCGCTCAGCCAGCGTGATCGCGCGCGCAATGTCGCGCTGTCGGTGCCTTCGGGCATGACGAACAGGCGTTCGGCCACGATTGCGTAAGTCTGCGCCAGCGCCCGCACTTCGTGCAGGTCATCCGGGCTCGCGATGACGAATTTGAACAGCGCGCGCGGGTCTGCCGCCCATGCGGTCATGCGTTCGGGCACCAGCGCGATCGCCGCCGGATTGCCCGAATGCGCCAGTTTCGGGCTGACGTTGTATTGGTCGATCATCGCGTCGAGAGCCGGCGGCGGGGCAACGCTGCCGTTGGTTTCGATCTCGACATGGAGTGTTGCCATGGTGTGGCGCAATGCCGCGATCATCTGGGCCAGGGCGGCCGCCTGCAACAGCGGCTCGCCCCCGGTCACAACGACGCGCGGCACGCCAAACGCAGCGATCCGCGCCGCGACATCTGCCACATCCAGCGTGACCTGATTGGCGCTACGCGCAAAGGCGGTGCCATCGCGATGCGGCCGATTGTCGCCCGTAAACCGCCACGTATACGCGGTGTCGCACCACAAACACGCCAAATTGCACCGTGACAGTCGCACAAACACCGATGGTCGCCCGATCGAAGCACCCTCGCCCTGCAATGAGGCAAAGATCTCCGCCTCGCCGGGCGTGGTCGTGGCCAGCACCAACGCGCTCACGTCATCCTTCCCGAAACGGGCAGAATTTTGGCGTGCATCATCAGCCCAGGCGCGCCAGCGCGGCGCGCAAGCGGGCGGTTTCGGCGGTGTGGTGGCCGTGGTCGGCGCGGGCTTTGTCGACCGCTTCGGGTTTGGCGCGTTCGACAAACGAAGGATTGCCCAGCCGTCCGGCCAATGCATTGGCTTCCTTTTCGGACAGGGCATAGGCCTTTTCGAGCCGCGCCCGTTCGGCGGCGATGTCAACCAGCCCGTCCAGCGGGACAATCAGCGTCGCATCGCCTGCGCCCACTTGCATCGCTGCGCCCGCTGGCGCCGGTGCCAGATGGATCGCCGACAGTCGCGCCAATCGGTCGATCGCCGGGCCATTGGCCGCGATGATCGCGCGTGTCGCATCGCTCGGCTCGGGCAAATACGCCTGCAACCGCACGCCGGGCGCCAGGCCCAATTCGTTTTTCGCCGTGCGAAATCCCGATACGAGCGCGATCAGCCATTCGACTTCGACTTTCGCCGCCGGATCGACCACGGCCACGGGTTCAGGCCAGCGCGCCAGGATCAGATCGTTGTCCCGGGTCCCGAGCGCATGCCACAGTTCCTCGGTAACAAACGGCATGAACGGGTGGAGCATGACCAGGATCTGATCGAGCACCCAGCCGGCGACTCTGCGCGTTTCGTCATCGAACGCGCCCTTGATAAATTCGATGTACCAGTCGCAGAACGTGTCCCACACAAAGTGATAGATCGTGTTGGCCGCCGCATCGAACCGCAAATCGGCCATCGCCTGGTTCAGCGCGCCCAGCGTTTCGACCACTTCGCCAATGATCCAGCGGTTGACCGCATGCGTCGCCACAGGTGCCGATAGCGAAGACGACGCGCCAATCCGGTTCGCCTCGCAAAACCGCGCCGCATTCCACAGCTTCGTCGCGAAATTGCGATACCCTTCGACCCGGCGCTCGTCCATTTTGACATCGCGACCCTGGCTTTCCATTGCGCACATGAAAAACCGCAACGGGTCGGCGCCATATTGGTCGATCAGGACCAGCGGGTCGACCACATTGCCTTTGGACTTCGACATTTTCTGCCCATCGGCGGCGCGCACCAGGCCATGCAGATACAGCCGCCGCCATGGCACGTCGCCCATGAAATGCAGGCCCTGCATCGCCATGCGCGCATCCCAGAAAAACAGGATGTCAAAGCCCGAAATCAGCACGTCATTGGGATAATGGCGCGCGACCATTGCCGCATCCGCACCAGAATCTGGCCAACCAAGCGTCGCAAACGGCCACAGCGCGGATGAAAACCACGTGTCGAGCACGTCTTCGTCGCGGGTCAGCGCAACGCCGTTGCCGGCAAGCGCCTGCGCGCCCGCTTCGTCGGCCGCGACGTACACTTTGCCATCCGCATCGTACCAGGCCGGGATGCGATGGCCCCACCACAACTGGCGCGACACGCACCATGGCTGAATGTTTTCCATCCAGTTGAAGAATGTTTTTTCCCACGATTTTGGCACAATCTCGATCGCGCCCGACCGCACCGCCGCCATCGGCGCCTGGGCCAGCGTGGCCGCATCGACGTACCACTGATCGGTCAGCCATGGTTCGATCACCACACCGCCACGATCGCCAAACGGTGTCTGGATCGTGCGCGGTTCGAATTCGTGTTCCGCCCCGTCCTTGTCGATGTGCGGCACCAGGAATCCGGCCTCGGCCATCGCTGCGACCACCGCCTGGCGCGCATCAAACCGGTCCATCCCGATGAACTGGTCCGGAATCAGGCAGTCTGACGTTTGTACCACGCGCGCCTCGGCATCGAACATGTTGAACATGTCCGACGCTTTGAATCCCGCACGCTTGCCCACCTCAAAGTCGTTGAAATCGTGCCCGGGGGTAATCTTGACCGCGCCAGTGCCCAGTTCGGGCTCGGCGTGTTCGTCGGCGACCACGCGAATGCGCCGCCCGGTCAGCGGCAGCGTAACAAAGGTGCCGACCACCGATTGATACCGCGCGTCGTCGGGATGCACCGCAATCGCCATGTCGGCCAGCATCGTTTCGGGCCGCGTCGTCGCAACTTCGATATAATCGAGCCCGTCGGCGCGGACCGTGCCATCGGCCAGCGGGTAGCGGAACCGCCAGAACCCGCCTTTGACTTCGCGTGTTTCGACTTCGAGGTCGGAAATTGCGGTCTTCAGCTTGGGGTCCCAGTTGACCAACCGCTTGTCGCGATAAATCAGGCCCTGATTGTGCAGATCGACAAATACTTTGACCACCGCGCGGGTAAAATGCGGGTCCATTGTGAACTGCTCGCGGCTCCAGTCCATCGAACAGCCCAGTCGGCGCAACTGGTGCGTGATCGTACCGCCGCTTTCGTGTTTCCATTCCCAGATTCTGGCAATGAATTCATCGCGCGTGTAATTGGTGCGCTTGTCCTGACGCGCCTCCATCTGGCGCTCGACCACCATTTGCGTCGCAATCCCGGCATGGTCGGTGCCGACCACCCACAGCGCATCTTTGCCGCGCAGCCGCTCGTAACGGATCAAAACGTCCTGCAAAGTGTTGTCCAGCGCGTGACCGATATGCAGGTTGCCGGTCACATTGGGGGGTGGATTGACGATTGTGAAGGGCACGGCATCGGGGCGCGCGGGGCGAAATGCACCGCTGGTTTCCCAATGACGGTACCATTTTGCCTCGATCGTGGCGGGCTCAAAGGTCTTGGCCAGCGTTTGTGGCTCGGGCTCGTGAATAAGGTTCTCGGTCATGAACCCAGCGCCTTGCCATCCCTGTGCCTGCTCTGCAACCGCTGGCCCCTATTGCGGGTGCTTGCCGTCGTTCATAATTTCCCGCATGGCATGATGCAATGACGCAAGTGCCCGATTTCACTTTGAACCCCGGCGATGACGGTGGCACGCTGGCGTTTACGGGCGCGTTGCTGGTTTCGACCGTGGGACCGCTTGACCGGCGGTTGCGCGGCATTGTTTCGCCCGTTGCGCAGATCGATCTGGGCGGGGTCACCGCGATCGATACGGTCGGCGCGTGGATATGTTATCGCACGACCTGTGTGACAGGGGCAAAGATCGTCAATGCGGACGATGTCGCCACGCGGTTGATCGATGCGCTGCGCCAGGTTGACGATGGCGACCCGATTGAAGAGCCAAAGCGGTTGCCGGTATGGCTGCGCGTGCCCGAAAAAGTCGGCGAAGCGGTCACCGGTTTGGGAATCGGTTTTGTCGGCGTGCTGGGCTTCATTGGGGAAATGATCCTGGCCGCCGGGACTTTGATCATGCACCCCGGGCGGATTCGCACGCGTGCCCTGGTCCACCAGATGGAATTGGTCGGGGTTAATGCGCTGGCCATTGTCGGACTGATGAGCTTTCTGGTCGGGATCGTCATCACCCAGCAGGGCGCGGCGCAATTGCGCCAGTTCGGGGCCGATATTTATACTGTCAATCTGGTCGGGCGGCTGACATTGCGCGAACTGGGTATATTGATGACTGCGATTATGGTCGCAGGCCGGTCGGGCTCTGCCTTTGCCGCCGAAATCGGCACGATGAAGCTGACCGAGGAAGTCGATGCGATGCGCACGATCGGGGTCGGCCCGATGGAAGTGCTGATCCTGCCACGGATTATGGCGACGGTGCTGATGATGCCGCTGCTGGGCGTGTATTCGGCGGTGATCGGGATCATCGGCGGCGCGTTTCTGGCGCAATTCACGCTCGGCATTCCGTTCTTGACGTTCCTGTTGCGCATCCGCGAAGTGGTACCGACGTATGACATCTGGGTCGGGCTGATCAAGGGACCGGTGTTTGGGCTGATCGTGGCGTTGGCGGGGTGTTATCAGGGGATGCAGGTCCGCGATAATGCCGAGGAAGTGGGCAAACGCACGACGGCGGCGGTGGTCCTGGCAATCTTTACTGTGATCGTGCTCGATGCATTTTTTGCGGTGTTCTTTACCGAGGTCGGTTGGGGATGAGCGGGAGCGATGAATCCCAGCCTGGCAGGAGCGATGAACCCCTGGCTCGCGCCGGTGATACTTCCGGGCATTCGGCGCATGATGATGATGCCGAATTCGCCATCCGCATCCGTGGCTTACGGAATGAGTTTGGTACATTCATCGTCCACGAAGACCTCGACCTGGACGTGCGCCGGGGCGAGATCCTGGGTGTTGTCGGCGGTTCTGGCACGGGCAAATCGGTGCTGATGCGATCGATTATCGGGCTGCAAATTCCCGCTGCCGGGTCGATTGACGTGCTGGGTGAATCGATCACCGACGCGCGAATTGATTCCGAAATTTCGATCCGCAACCGCTGGGGCGTGCTGTTTCAGGGCGGCGCGTTGTTTTCCACGCTGACCGTGGGTGAAAACGTCGAAGTGCCTTTGCGCGAATTCTATCCTGATATTGACGGAATGTTGTTGGCCGAAATTGCGCGCTTCAAAGTGCTGCTGACCGGGCTGTCAACCGATGCGCGGAATAAATTCCCATCGGAACTGTCGGGCGGGATGCGCAAACGGGCGGCGCTGGCGCGCGCGCTGGCGCTCGATCCCGAACTGCTGTTTCTCGACGAGCCGACCGCCGGGCTTGATCCGATTGGCGCGGCGGCATTCGATCAATTGATCCTGGGGCTGCAACACACGTTGGGACTGACGGTGTTTCTGATTACCCACGATCTCGACACATTGTACGAAATCTGCGACCGCGTTGCGGTGATTGCGGACAAACATGTGATCGCAGTGGGTACGATCCCCGAATTGCTGGCAACCGAACATCCATGGATTCAGGAATATTTCAAAGGCCCGCGTGGGCGCGCAGCGATGACCGCGCACGACACGGAACGCAAAGACACAGGCGATAACGTACCCTCGGCTCCGGCGGCCTAGGAAGGATCAGGCACGAAAATGGAAACGCGCGCAAATTATGTCTGGGTCGGGGTGGTCACGTTGGCGTTGTTCGCCGCGGCCGCACTGCTCGTCGTGTGGATCGCGCGGCTCAGCCATCCGGAGCAGAACCGGTATGACATCTTCTTCAAACAATCGGTGGATGGCGTGACCAATGGCGCCAGCGTGTCGTTTTCCGGAGTGCCGGTCGGGCAAGTGTCGACGATCGCGCTTTGGAAAAAAGACCCCGCCTATGTCCGCGTGCGGATCACCGTGAACAAAAGCGTACCGATCCTGATCGGGACCACCGCCAGCCTGCAGGGCAGCTTTACCGGCGTGACCACGATCCAGCTCAAAGGCGCGATCAAGGGCATGCCGCCGATTACCGATCCAGGCCCCGATGGCGTCCCCGAAATCCCAACCAAGAACAGCGGGCTGGGCGAATTGTTGTCGAGCGCGCCGGTCCTGCTGGAAAAACTGACCAATCTGACAGATCGGCTGGCGCTGGTGCTGTCGGACAACAACGTCAAGACGATCGGCAATATCCTGGCCAACACCGAAAAGGTCAGCGGCAACCTGGCCTCGACCGCGCCCCAGATCAAGGCGACGCTGAACGAATTGCAGACGACGATCCATGGGGCAAACAGCACTTTGGCCAGTTTTGAACGGTTGTCGGATTCGACCAACAGCGCGATCAATGACCAGGACAAAGGCCTGATGCGCCAGATGCATGAAACGTTGAAATCGGCGAATGCGGCGGCGGCGTCCTTGCAAACGATGCTCGACGAAACGAGGCCCGCCGTGCACCAGTTGAACGAACGCACATTGCCGGGCGCCGATAGCGCGATCCACGATCTGCAGGGGACGATTCATGCGCTGCATGATCTGACCGACCAGATGAAGGATCGCGGCGTTGGCACCCTCATCGGTGGGCCGCAATTGCCTGATTACAAACACTAGACCCCCATTTTGATTGAATCAGAATGAGGGCCTAGATTTTTTGATTTGCCGTGATTTCCGAGCCGTGAAATGTGCCATTTCACTTGAAATCACTCTAAGGGTGGGATTAGCGATGAAGTTTGACGCCATGCGTAAGGCTGTGTTTGTCCCGCTGTTGCTGATCCCGGCGCTGGGCGGGTGCATCAATCTGGGGCTGGGCAATGCCAAAACGCCGCCCGCGCTGCTTACCCTGACCGCGACGAGCACCGCGGTCGATGGTAGCACGATCACCGGCAAGCCCGGTACCGCGCTCAGCGTGATGGAGCCGGGTGCAGTGGCAAAGCTGGAAGTATTGCGCGTGCCGGTCTCGATCGATGATGCGCGCGTCGCCTATCTCAAACAGGCGCAATGGGTCGAACGGCCCTCACGCCTGTTTCAGCACTTGCTGGCCGAAACGCTGCGCGCCAGTGGCAAACGGTTGGTGGTGGAGGGCGATGCTTTTACCCACGGGCAGATCCTGACCGGGCAATTGCTCGATTTTGGCTATGACGCGAGGTCGCGGTCGGCGGTGGTGCGGTTTGATGCAACGCGCCAAATGCCCGATGGCACCACCCAGATGCGCCGGTTTGAGGCCAGCGTTGACCAGATTGATGGCGATGTCGGCCAGGTCGGACCCGCATTGAACGTGGCGGCCAACAAAGTGGCGCATGATGTGTCCGACTGGATTGGTTAGGATCTGGCCAATTCAGCAAAGCGCGCGGCGGCCAGGAAATCGGCGCGTTGGCGGGCGCGACGCGCTTCGGCTTCGGGTTCTTTACCCCACAGTTCGGCCTGCCACAGCTCTTCCAGACTGGCCGCATCCCATAGCGCGGCGAGCGGTGCATCGGGCTCGAGCGCGGCCAACCCGATGATCACCGATGCGGCAAGGCCTGCCAGATTGCGCAGCGCAGCCAGTGCAAATGGATCGAGACAGCCGATATACGCGGTAATCGCGGCGATTGTTTCGGGCGGTTGCGGACGTGGCATGACACCGGAAATACGCGTGAAATACACGCCAAACCGGGCCTCTGCGCTGTTAACCAGCGGCTCCCACTGTTCGTGCTGGCGCGATGCAATCGGCTCATCGGGAAATCCGCGATAGCACAGCGCGTCGCTGCCGGCGTATCGTGACAGCGCGTCAATCGTGGCACCAGGATCGGGCGCAACGACGTCGATCGCGTAATCGGCCATGTCGCGAAAGACGAACCGCGCTAGGTCGATTGTTTCGCCCTGATCCACCCATTCGGCGACCATCGCCTGGCCCAGCGCGGCAGCCGGGACCACTTGTGCCGCGCCGCCCTGGGTTTTGATCGCGCGCCCGTCGAGCAGGATGCGAAACCCTGCCGAAACTTGTTCAAGCGTTACCTCGTGGTAGAACCGCTTCATGATTTGCGCTTCCAGTATTTGGCCAGAGCGTAAGGGATCAGGAAAAACGCAATCGCGCCGCCCACGATCAGTACGTCGCCCAAGACATCGGGTACCTGCGCCAGCGCGGGCTGTCCGTGGCTGAGAATAACCGCGCCCGCCAGCGCGATCATCGCGCCGGTCAGTCTGGCGATTTGCAAAAGTACAAAGCGGGGCAGGGCCGGGTCGTGGCTCATGATTCACCCGTGCTCAGCAATGTGCGCAATTCCGCGATCGACCCGGCGACCGCGTCGGCCCCGGTGGCGATCAGTTCGGCGGGATGATGATAGCCCCAATCGACCCCCACCGCGCGGACCCCGGCGTTGACTGCCATTGCCATGTCATAGCTGGTGTCGCCGATCATGACGGTGCCGGATGGTGCTGCGCCGGTCGCATCCAGGCACGCCATAATCATCGACGGATCGGGCTTTGACGGGTGCCGGTCAGCGGTCTGGAGCGTGACGAAATGCCGCGACAGTCCATGCCGTTCCAGGCAGAGGGCCAGACCACGGTCGCTTTTTCCGGTGGCAACACCCAGCAGCCAGCCGGCGGCATCGAGTTCGGCAATCAGCTCGGCAATCCCGTCATACAACGGTTCCTGCACAGTGCCGGCAGCCCGGTGCGCGCGAAACGCATCTTTGTATCCAGCGACCAGCGACGCGGTGGTCTGCGTATCGGCTGCCGGGGCCAGTTGGCGGATCGCTTCGGTCAGCGACAGTCCGACGATCCGGCGGATGATGGCGCGCGACGGGGCGGGCAGGGTGTGCGCGGCGAACGCGGCCTCCATGGCCAGCGCAATGTCGGCCTGGCTGTCGACCAGCGTGCCGTCACAATCGAAAATCGCCAGCCGTATGGTCATTGCGCCGTCGACCGCATCATAGCATCGCCGCGCGCCAGATGGAACGCGACCTTGCCATTCACCGGCAACACGAACGGCATGTGCGCCATGCGCGACCCATTCGGCGTGGTCAGGAAAACCACGCAGAAACCGACTTCATCGATCAACCGCACCGGCAAGGCGCGGTGATCGTGACGAAAGGCGGAATTGGGATGCAATGCCCGTCAGGCCTTAACCGCGCGGCGGCCGCGATGGGGTTGTTGTTGGTCGGCGTGCCGGTCTGGCAGGTGCTTTACCGGTTGGTGCCCTGGCGGGCGGTTTGCCTGTTGGCGCCCTGGCGGGCACTCTGGCGAGCGGTTTGCCCACAGGTTTGCCCGCAGGTTTTGCCACTGTGCGGGCAGTGGCCCGTCCACCGGGCTTGCCGGTTTTACCAGCCGGTTTATCCCCAGGCCGGTTCGCCGATTTGCGCTCGGTGCGTTTTGGTTCGTCGGCGCCGCGCCCGCGGCGTTCGCCCTTGCGGTCGCGGCGGACGTCCCGCGAATGCGCGCGGGCGGCGCGTTTTTCGGCGGTTTTGGGGTCGGTTTTGGGCGCATCTTCCAGCGGCAGGTCGCCTTCGGATTCGGTAAAGCCCAGTTGCGCAAGGCTGGCGGCAAAGTGGTCGGGCAGCGGTGCGACGACATCCAGCGTATCACCTTCGGGATGCGGGATGATCAATCGCCGTGCGTGCAGATGCATCTTGCGGCTGATCGTTCCGGTCAGGAATGCGCCCTGTCCGCCGTATTTGCCATCACCCACGATCGGATGCCCGATCGCCGCCATGTGTACGCGCAATTGGTGTGTGCGCCCGGTCAGCGGTTGCAGTTCGACCCAGGCGGTGCTGTTGCCGGCGCGATCAATGACCCGATACCGCGTGCGCGCGGTCTGGCCCTGGCCGCTTTCATCGACCATCATTTTTTCGCCGCCAGTGCCTGGCTGTTTCGACAGTGGCAGTTCGATCAACCCGTCATAGACTTCGGGAATGCCGACAACCAGCGCCCAATAGATTTTCCGCGCCGAACGCCCGGCGAAATGGCGCGCGAAATACGCAGCGCTGCCCGCAGTGCGCGCGACCAGCAAAACGCCCGAGGTATCCTTGTCGAGCCGGTGGACCAGCCGTGGGCGCGGGCCATTGCCGGTGACATACGCATCGAGCAGACCATCGACATGCGAAAATGTGCCGCTGCCGCCTTGCGTCGCCAGGCCGGGTGGTTTGTTGATAATAATTGCCGCGCGGTCCTGGGTCAGGACCATGCGCTCGGCCATCGAAATTTCTTCCTCGGTCAGCGGCTTGCGCGCTTTTTCGCCGCCGGGTCCCGGTGGCAGCGCGCCGCCTGGTGGCACCCGCAGCGTCTGCCCCGCGACCAGTCGCGTATCGACTTCGGCGCGTTTGCCATCAACGCGGATCTGTCCGGTGCGTGCCCAGCGCGACACGGTGGCAAATCCGACTTCGGGCAAATGGCGTTTAAACCAGCGATCCAGCCGCACGCCTTCGTCATCGGGACGAACGGTGAACTGTCGCACCGCATCAGCAGCTTTGGCGCCGGTTTTCTTCAGGAGATCGGGCGTTTTCATGCGGCCGCGCTCATTTTGGCGAGCGAGCCAGGGATATTGACGGTCAATGACAGGCGCGCGGTCAACGAGGCAACGGAAAAGTATGAATATGAATGCATGACGTCCCCATAGAGCAAGACGCGAAAAAGTGGTAATGTGATTTCGCAAGCCTGGGTTTGCGGGTTTTCAGGGTGCTTTGGGTCCGCCTCGGGCGCTTGCCCCACCTGAGACCCTCCGAAGCTTGCGTCGGGTGATTCAAAGTGTTAGTGGCGCCGAATTAAGTGCCGACCCCGGTTGGGAATCGGCCTCTTTTGTATTTAGTTTATAGGTGTTCCCCCGATTTTGATCGTGCGCCATTGTGGTCGTGCGCGGCAAGCGGGGTTCGGGCCTGTTACAACCGTGAGGTGGCTTTTTTTATGCAGATTCTCGTCCGGGACAACAATGTCGATCAGGCTCTCCGCGCGCTCAAGAAAAAGCTGCAGCGTGAAGGCGTGTACCGTGAGATGAAGCTGCGCCGTCACTTTGAAAAGCCGTCGGAAAAGCGCGCCCGCGAAAAGGCAGCGGCCATTCGCCGCGCCCGCAAGCTGGAACGCAAGCGCGTGGAACGCGACGGCGGGAAGTAGGATACGGGTGAAGTTGCG
>JAYTHT010000249.1:0-1365 GCA_043732365.1 Novosphingobium sp.
GCTTCGTACAACTGCTTCGACAGCTTCTGCGCCTGCTTGTTCAGGTCCCCCTTCAGCTTCAGCGCAAACGCGACCGCACGGCCGTGGTGCGGCTGGAACCCGGTGGCCGGATCGATGATGATCGTGGTGATCTTTTCCGGCGTCGAATGCGCGACATCTTCGATGTCCATCCCGCCTTCGGTCGATACGATCAACGCGACGCGGCCGCTGCCGCGGTCCACCACCAGCGACAGGTAGTTTTCTTTCACGATATCAACGCCATCGGTCACATACAGGCGGTTTACCTGCTTGCCCGCTTCGCCAGTCTGGATCGTGACAAGCGTGTTGCCGAGCATTTCCCTGGCATGCAAAGCCACTTCTTCGATCGATTTGGCGAGGCGCACGCCACCTTTGGCATCGGCGGGCAGTTCCTTGAACTTGCCTTTGCCACGGCCACCGGCATGGATCTGCGATTTGACGACATAGATCGGTCCGGGCAGCTGCCTGGCGGCAGCGACGGCCTCTTCGACGGTCAGCGCGGCGATGCCTGCCGGAATGTTGACGCCGAATTTGGCGAGCAATTCCTTGGCCTGGTACTCATGAACGTTCATGCGAAGTGCCCCGCTGTCACGTGTTGAAAGATTAACCGGCGCGGCGTTGGTGCCGAACCGCGTGTTGCCAGCCGCCTTAAGCACACGGCATCAGGCTTGAAAAGGGGCCTCTTGCCCCGCCAGGCGCAAGTCATAGTTGGCTGCCGTCAGCCAGGGCGCCGCAAATACGCATACGAATTAGCGAAATGCCCCCAAGTCGCGCGAGACCCCCGCCACAACCCCCCGCAACAAGGGTGCCTTGCTTTGCCGCGCCGCTTGGCTCATCGCCTGGGCAATGATCGATTATGCCCGCCTGGAAGACATTGTGCGTCAGGCCGGTCGCCTGGCCATGGCGCATTGGCCGGGCGCCGGGCATTCGCCGCAAGTCTGGGAAAAAACACCGGGCGATCCGGTCAGCGATGCCGATTTGGCGGTCGATGCGTTTTTGAAACACGAATTGGGCGCGCTTCTGCCCGGGGCGGGCTGGTTGTCAGAGGAAACCGTCGACAATCCCGACCGGCTGGACCGGCAGTTCTGCTGGGTCGTCGATCCGGTCGACGGGACGCGCGATTTTGTGCGCGGTCGCAGCGGTTGGTGCGTGTCGGTCGCGCTGATCAGTGCGGGGCGCGCGCTGATCGGCATTCTGGATGCGCCGGCGCGCGGTGAATTCTGGATCGCCACCGCTGGGCGCGGCGCGACGCGCAATGGTCAGCGCCTGATCGCCAGCACCCGCGCCGAATTGCCCGGCGCGCGGGTTCCGGCCGACGGATTGTCCAAAGCGGATCATGACCTGACC
>JAYTHT010000250.1:0-14831 GCA_043732365.1 Novosphingobium sp.
CCTTGTATTTTGGCGCGCAATTCCGCTCGCTCATGCCGGATCTTGGGTGTGAACCGGCGTACTAAGCGGGATCCCCTCACTATCGAAGCTATCATGCTCAATAGGCAACGGTTTTTCTCTTGCATACGGGGTGCTGATCGGCTGCCGATATTGGCAGCGTAAGAACTGGATTTTTATCTATCGGAGAGCTTTAGCCTGAAAAAGGTGGGTCCTGATTTGCGCGCCGATCCACAGTCGATCGATTGACAACGCGGTCATGCCAAGTGGCAGAAGCGCTGGAATGTCAAAAATATGTTCGTGCACCTTTCCGATGTCAACACGGGGCTGCAGCCCTGCGCGACTTGCCCCCTTTGATCGCCCGCTGATTGTCCCCGCGCAAGACGACAATTTGGTGATGGTCTCGAACGAGGCATTTTTTTTGGTTGGCTTACAGCTACCTCGTAAAGCCAGAAAGACACGTCGCCGCCAATACCAACGGCCAGCCCGCTCAGAACGAGTTGTTGGCCGCGCGAGGTCATGGCTTAACCGCGCCAATCCAGGCGGCGACATCGGAATCCTGCGCTGGCGGCGTCGTGGCAACAAAGCTGGCAGCATCGTCAGGCGAGCCGCTTCCCGAATAGCGCGCCACTGCCGGATAGGCGAATACCGGACGACTGCGGGGGCTCAGCACCAAATGAGCCGGCATCATTATCGGCGGGACAGCGCCCTGTGACGGCCCCTGTGACCGCCCTTGGGACGGTCCCTGTGGCGGGCCCTTTGGCCCCGGCAAGCCCTCAAGCGTAGCACCGGCGCGGTGCGCGACCAGGGCTTGCGGCGCGTGACCGGTCTCGACCCAGCTCATCAGCGCGGCAAGCAGCGGAAACTCGCTCGGCCCATCACCGCCCGAGCAATGTCCCATGCCCGGGAACAGGAACATGCGAACGGCCTGATCACGCTCTGCTCGCCCCATCGCGCGGCCAACCCGCGCGTAATAGTCGATCGTGTTGAGTGGCGAGATATGCGGGTCCGACCAGCCGTGCCAGAGGATCAGCTTGCCGCCATGCGATGTGAATGGTGCCAGTTTGGGGTCGTCGGCGCTGTAAAGCGCGCGGGCAGTCTCCTCACGCTGGAACATCGCAGTATCGAACGGAAAACTGGCGATGGTATAGGACTGCTGCGGATTGGGCGTGAACAGCAGATTGTTGATCGTGCCCAACGCAAACATTGCGCTCATCACCGGCGCATCGCGATCGAGTGGAACAAAAACCCCGATCCACTCCATCTCGCTCCCCCGCATGATCGGGCCGACCTCAAGCTTTTCTCCGCGCGGACCGGTGGCGCCCGCGTAGATCTGGCGCACCGCAGCGATTTGGTCGGCGGTAAGGCAGGTGCCGGCAATGTAGCCTCGCTTGCAAAGCAGCGGCGCCGGATCGTAGCGGCAGGCGCGCGGATCGCTGATCTGGCCGTCCACCAAACGGTCGATGCCGTCACAGGCCTTGAGCACGGCCTCATGAAGCGGCTTCATGTCGATCGCGGTGAGCAGCCGTTTGCCGTCCAGCCCGGTATTCGCCTTGGCAAGCCAGGCATGGTGAAAGCTGTTTTGTATCGTAAAATTGAGCGCGGGCGCCCCAGCGGCGATCCCATCGAAATCCTTGGGGTAACGCTGCGCTTCGATCAGCGCTTCACGCCCGCCGTCGGAACAGCCCGAAAAGTAGGAGTAGCGCGGTGCCCGACCATAAAACGCCTGGATCAGGCCCTTGGCGGCAAGCACCGTTACGTGCACGCCGCGATGCGCGAAATCGATGCGCTTCTGCGCATCTGCGCCCCACGTTGGATCCATGCCCTGATGCCCCATGTCGGTCGAAGCCAGCACGATCGAGCCATCGGTCGCCGGGGCGCAGCCCTCGGCCCTCTCGGCCTCCACGCGCAACATGCCACACAAGCCGCCGCATCCTGTTTCAAGAAACCGCTGAGTCCACCCGGCAAGCGGCAGGCGAACCTCGAAGCGGATGGCCGGGGCAATCGTGCCGGTGACCTCGCAATAGGGATGGTCGCCGGCGACTTTACGAGCCGACTGGGTGGTCGCCGCACCGGTTACGGGTGCGAGGTCAATATGGCCAAGCCTTTCGCAAACAACCACCGGCAGTATCGCCGTTAGCGGCACCAGCGCATAATTGGCAGGAGCGGCCGTGGCAGCCGAACCGCCCATCAGAGCCAGCACAAGACCTGCCATCACTTTCAGAAATCCGCGCATGATACTAGTCTCCCTAGTCTGGCTCGGGTCTGGATAACCCTAACCAGTCCGTGCATCCCGAACAGCCAACGCGGCGAATGCGTTGATCAACAGTGGCACGCAAAAGATCGCGAACACAGCAAACAACGGCAAGCCACGCCCCATTGCGACGCCGGCAATCAACGGCCCCGACAGTGCGCCGATCCGGCCGATCCCCATAGCCCAGCCCAACCCCGTGGCACGCATGTTGGCCGGATAGGATCCGGCGACGAGGGCATAGTTGCCGTTGACGCCGCCCTGCATGGCAAAGCCAATAAGGAAACTGGTCACCAGAATTCCGGCAAGCGACATTTTCACGCCGCCGAACACCAGGAACAAGCCGGCAGCGAGAAGCAGCATGACGAAAATCAGCCTGCGAATGTCGACCCGGGTCGCGACCACGCTCAGCGCAACCGTACCGACAAAGGCACCCGCGCTGTAGATTGTGCTGGCAATGATCGCCTGGCCGGGCGCAAGCCCCGCCTCGATCGCTAACTTGGTAATCCAGCTGGCAACGAAATAAAGCACCATGAACCCGCTGATCGTCGAGGCCCACAACAGCGCTGTGTTTCGCTTGCGGTCCCCGCCGAGCGTAGCGCGAATGCCAATCGTGGGCTGTTGTCCGTGATCCGGAGCCTCGGGCAGCACGAAAAAGCAGACCGGCAACAGAATCAGAGTGGAAAGGCCCGCGCCGGTGAAGATTGCCGGCCAGCCATAGCGCGGGAGAGCCCAGGCCGTGATGAAGCCGGTAATCGTGGCCCCCACAGGATATCCTGCCTGCGGCACGCCGGCCGCCATGTTGCGATAGCGGTCGGGCGCGAAACCCGCCGAAAGCGCGGTAATGCTGGCAAGAACGGTGCCGATTCCGATCCCGACCAGCAAGCGATCGAACGATAGCGCGGCGATTGATGCCGCATTGGCGCTGGCGATCATGGCGCCGGCCATCAACGCCAGCGCAAACAGAATGACCGGGCGCCTTCCCCAGCGATCCGCTTGGGGTGCCAGGACGAGGCCGCCCAGCGCCATCCCGACCAGCCCGGTACTGAACACGATCGAGAACGCTTCAGGCCCAGCGCCGAATTGCTTCTGGAGCTGCGGCGCCACATACGTCAGGGCGAATACGTTCATCCCGTCGAACATGTTGAGCACGAAGCACAGGCCCGTGACCACCATGCCACGCTGAGACCAAGTGGATTCGGCGATGCCGTGGCTGTGGCGCGGATGGCCCATCGCGATCATCGCCGAATCCTTGCGGGTCGCGCTCAGAACTTTGCCCCGAGCCGAATTCCGTAAAAGCGGGGCGTGCTGACGCCGAAGGACATCGAATTCGGCACAAGCTCAGCAGTGGGGACAAAATTGCCTCCAGTGCCACCATAGCCGCCGGCATAATTGTTCGGGCCACTGGTTTTTTGCAGCTTGTTTTCGATATTTTCGACAAACACCTGCACAGTGATGCGATCACTGGCGGTTGCATAAGTGATGCTGGCATCGCTGCGGGTATAGGAATTCTGCCTGAACTGCACGACGTTCGACAGGTCGCTAATGAGGTAGCTCGAGCTGTATTTGATGAGCCCGCGGAGCTTGAGCTTTGAGCCTCCGCTCAGTTCGAAGCTGTGGCCGATAACGCCCGTCGCAGTGAATTCCGGGCTGCGATCAAGCGGCTGTCCCGCATATTGGAACTGGGACGAACTCACCCGGCCTGTCTTGAGATCCTTGACCTTGGAATGACCGACCGTAAAGTTGCCGCTGATAGTCGTGTCACTGTCAACCTGATAGCTGAACTCGTTCTCCCAGCCATAGATCTCCGATTTGCCAATGCTCGTATAGAGCACACCGGGAGGTGTGCCACCTGGCCCAAAGAAGACGAGCGAGTTGAACTGCTGCTTTGAATAGTCATAATAATAGAAATCGCTTGTCAGGGTCAGACCGGGCAACAGCCTGCCTTTGTAGCCAAATTCGTAAGCCGTAAGCGACTCCGGTCCATAGGGTGAAGCTGCCCCGGTTGCGGGATCGAAATCATTGAACCCGCCAGCCTTGAAGCCCGTTGCAATCGAAGCGAACAACAAGTCTTTCGGAGTAACCTGATAGTTCAAGCCAACGCGCCAGGTGACCTTGCTGTCAGTCTCGGTCCCGTTGTTCGGGGTGCCGATACAATCGTTAGGATAATGGCAGGCCCGGCCCTGTGGATCGAGCCAGTAGGTTGCGGGCGAAAATGGCGAGCCAAGCGCTGGATTGAAGAAGGGCACGGCAAACGTGCCTACGCGCGCGATTTCGTCATGCGAGTAGCGCGCGCCTGCGACCAGGCCAAGCTGCGGGGTGATGTGATAGGTCCCTTGGGCGAAGAATCCATAGGACTTATGGCTGGTGGTGTTTACCGGATCGATGCTGTTCTGGTACGTCGCTGTATTGGCATAACTGCCCACTGGCGCATACCACTGATGGTCGCTCTCGTTGGTCTTTTCATTGTAGTAGTTGGCCCCGATGACATAATCGAGCGTACCCCGATTGACGTTGGAAAGGCGAACTTCGAGCTGGGTCGTGTTGAAGATGCCCTGATAGTCACCTAGAAAAAATGCGGAACTGCCCGGGAATACAGGGCTGGGCCCTGCGCCCGTCGGGTTCGCAAGTGGATTATTGGTGCTGGTGGTTTGCGTGTGATCCTTGAAGTGCTGGTGGCTGCCAAGCACATCGAGCTGCGTACCGCCAAGTTTGACGTTTAACGTGCCAACGAAGTTCTGGAAGTTGGTATCCTGAAAGGCCGGCACCGGGTTCGCCAGGATGTTGAATTGGCCTGAGCCACCGGCATTCAACGAGTCGAGAAGGGCGGCGCCAGGGCCGGCCCCACCTTGATGGCCTACCGTCGCAACACCGATGAAAGTCACATCATCCGAAGGCTTGATCACGATCGACACACGGCCGGTCTGGTCGGACTGGTCGTTTTTAGATTTTTCAGTCCCTGGCGTGAAGGTGTAGCTGGTGGTTGGCGGAACGGCGTTCGTATCGACGATGCTAAAGCCTTGCGGCTTGAGATAGCCGTCGCGCTTGTCGATGTTGCCGGCGACACGAATGGCGATCATATCATTGACTGGAATGTTGATCGCCGCTTCGCCGCGAACAGTGTTGTAGTTGCCATACTCGAATTTGCCGTAACCTTCGAATGCGCCGATCACCGGCTTTTTCGTGATGACGTTAATTGCGCCGCCAGTGGAAGAGCGCCCGTAAAGCGTCCCTTGTGGCCCGCGCAGCACTTCGACCCGATCGATGTCGAAATAGGAAAGGCCCTGTTCCTGGCCGCGACCGACGAACGCACCATCGACGTTGTAGGCAATGCCAAGTTCACCCTTGCTGGTTTGGTCGGTCGAGGTGACGCCGCGAATGCTGATGTTTGTGCCGAAACCACCGGTGCCGATGCTCAATCCCGGAACCAGGTTCTGCAGATCGGTGACGTTGTTCACACCAACCGTTTTCAGATCGCCACCACTCACGACTGAAATTGCCGCGGGCACTTTCAACACGCTCTCTGACCGCTTCAGCGCGGTGACGATGATTTCGCCGCTGTCAGCCGAGGCGGAGGTAGCGCCGGGGGCAGCCGCCTGTGAGTAAGCCGGATGCGACAGAACCAGCGCGGCAAGCGCGGCACCGCAGGACAGCACTGTCTTGCTGCGCAAGGTCTGGAAACGGCTGGCATCGAGGCGCGCGGCGCGCCGTGCTTGTTGCACGATAAGCATTGTAATCCCTCCCGGAGACTTTTCACCCGCTTGGCTGCGGAATTTATGACCCCTAGCGCTGGGCCCCTGTGAAAGCGCCTAGACGTTGGTCTAAACGGGGCAGCTTGCGCCCCCCGAGAATTGCGAAGAAGATGCATCTCCGTCAACTTTGTCGGGCCGGAGCAACGAGACGATCAATGAAAGTCTTTTTGATCGACGATCATCCCTTGTTCCGACAGGCGCTTGCAGCGACTTTGGCCCAAATTGCCGGAGCTCGAACGGTTTTGCAGTTTGAGACACTGCGTGACGCCAAGGCCGCCTTGTCCGACGATGCGGCGGTGGCGCTCATCCTGCTCGATCTCAAATTGCCCGACAGCGCAGGCATCGGCGGCTTGCTTTCACTCAAGGCCAAGTATCCCGACATTCCCGTTGCTATCGTATCGGCTAGCGATGATCAGGAAACCGTGCAGACTACCATGGCTTGCGGTGCCGCCGGTTTCATATCAAAGTCGGTGGGCGTGGATGAGCTTTCAGCTGCAATCGAAGCGCTGCTGGTCGGTCAATGCTGGTTTCCCGGCGCTGGCGGCGAAGAAGCAGGCCTCCCGCTCAGCGACACGCAGACCCGGATTCTCGATGGGGTTCATCGCGGGCTGATGAACAAGCAGATAGCCTATGAAACGCAACTTAGCGAGGCCACGGTCAAATATCACCTGACCGGACTTTATCGCCGGTTCGGCGTACAGTCCCGTGCTCAATTGACTGCCATGTCGCGCGACCGTTCTGCCGCAGGCTGAGCCGGCGTTTCCGCAGCCAGTATCGCTTGCAATTCCAACGGCGCAATGGGTTTGGCGAGGCAGCGGATATTTTCGCTTTCAAGCTGCTCATCCCAGCCTGGCTCAGGCGTTGCGGTAACTAGCAACCTGAGCCGCGCTCGTGCGCCTATGTCACGCAGCAGCGTCAGTCCATTACCATCGCCGAGATGATAGTCGGCCAGCACGACATCCCACTGCCCATCAAGTGCCAACGCTTCGCTGCAGGATGCAGCAGCATCGACAGTGGCGCCCCATCGTTCGATCAGAGCACTGGTACCCACCAAAACGTCGAGCTCGTCATCGACGCAAAGCACCCGCAATCCATTCAGATTCAGCGCCCTGCTCGCGTGTTTCACACGGCGGCGCGCTGGCTTGGCGGCTGGGAGCAATATCGAGAACACGCTCCCCTTGCCCGGCGTTGAACGAACCGCAACCGTGTGGCCGAGGACGTCGGCAATCCTGGCAACGATTGACAGCCCGAGGCCTGATCCTGCGGCTAGCGAGCGGCCCTCGTCGAGCCGGCTGAACTCTTTGAATGCGCTCGGCAACTTATCGGCCGCGATGCCGACTCCGGTGTCGCGCACCTCGATACGAACCGCTTCACCAGCGCGCCGCGCACAGACCACGACGCGTCCCGCGGGTGTGTAGCGAAGGGCATTGAGGACAAGGTTCTGCAGCATTCCCCTCAGGAGGTCGCTGTCCGAGCGTATCCAATGCCGTGTCGGAATGACCGTCAATTCAAGACCACGTATTTCAGCCTGCTGTGCGAACTCCTCCGCCAACGATGCCAGCAAAGCCCCGGCATCGATTGCCTCCAGCTTGGGCTGGAGTGCACCGATCTCCAGACGTGACAGGTTAAGAAGCGCGTGCAACAGGCGATGCGCGCCTTCCACAGCCTGGTCCGCCTTGCGCAACAGTTTGGCCTGTGGGTCGTCATCGTCCGTCCCCACCAACGCATTGCCGATGAACAGCCTGGCAGCGTGGAGCGGCTGAACGAGGTCATGGCTCGCGGCGGCAACGAACCGGCGTTGCGCACCCGTCGCCTGTTCGGCCACCTGCTTGGCTTGTGCGAGTGCGAGGTTAGTTGAAACCAGTTCCTCGGTGCGTTCTTCGACCAGAGCTTTCAGCTCGGCCTTGCTGCGGGTCAGCACCTGCTCAGCCGCACGCAGTGCACTGACATCGGCAATGGTGAACAGGTAGTCGCGACTGCCAAGCGGACGGCCCGAAAAGTGGACCATTCTGGCTTCGCCAACCAGATGTTCGACATCGACCACCGATCCAGTGCGCGCCGCTTGCGCAGACTCCGACAAATGTCGGCGCATGTCACTGGCCTCATGGCTCTGCGCGCTGTGACGAACGAGTTCGAGAACCGATTTCCCAATGTGAACTTCATCGACTGACAGTGCCAAAAGGCGCAGAAATGCAGCATTCCATGCCACCAGCGCCAGATCCCTGTCGAACACGCTGACGGCTTGCGGCAGACTGTCCAGCGTCGTCTGCAACAGTTCGCGGTTAAAGTGGACGGCATGACCCGCTTCATCGAGAATGCGGCTGATTTCATCGGCATCCTGAGATCCCGCCGAAATGGCGATAGCCACCACGTTGCGTGCCGAAGAAGCGCCGATCACCCCCGCCAGCTGCCGCTCGGCCGAGCGCGCGAGCGCCGGGGAGACCGGATCGCTATCGGACAAATTTCCACGCCGCGCATCGGACGCAAATTCCCGCAAGGCCTTGTCTGCTTCGGCGCTTCCCAGGAACTGTGACAGGAGGTTGCGCAGGTCGCTGATCGTCGCCTTGATCAGCGGGCCATCTCTTGCCTGCATCGGGTCTGGCGTCAGGACAAAGCTGTTCGCCTGGATCGTGTCAATCAGGCGCGGCGCCGTGCGCGCCGATACGACCACATAGAGCGCACAATTGATCAGCAGGCTGAACCAGATCGCGGAATCGACGTGGTTGCTCGTGATGGGCCACAACGTTGCGATGGTCGGGACGCCAGCTTCGCCCATGGTGCCGTGAAATGCCGGGGCGGCAATCGCGATCGCCCAGACTACCATGCCGCCGACGATTCCGGCTGCCGCCCCTCTGGCCTGCGCCCGCCGCCAATAAATACCCCCAATCAGCGAGGGGGTCAGCTGCGCAAAGGCCGTCAACGCGGTCAGGCCCAGTTGCGTCGGCTGTTCCACTGAACGGATGCTGATGAAATAGAGCCACGCCATCACCGCCATGCCGACGATTGTCAGGCGTCGAACCCTGACAATCGAGCGCCCAACATCGGATTCGCCAACGCGGCTGCGCAATCGGCCTGCGAGCAACGGCAAAACGATCTCGTTCGAAATCATCGCCGAGATGGCGATCAATTCGACGACCACCATTGCCGCGCCGGCTGAAAGACCGCCGAGCAAGGCGACCAGTACGATCCACGGATGGCCATGCAGACTGGGCAGCGCGAGAATCTGCATTTGAGCATCAGCGTGCGCAGCACCGAGTCCCATTCGGATAGCAACCGCAATGATCAGTGTCGCCAGCGCCCACAGGCAAAAATAGGCCGGTACGATCCACGATGCGGTGCGGCTGTCATCGACCTTTTCGATGGCGACAAAACTGAGGTGGAACTGCCGCGGCAGCGTGAAGGCAGTAACCGTGCACAGCATAACCAACGTTGCAAACGAACCACCGAATTCAGTCGGCATCGGCGGGACGGCATGTAGCGCCAGTGACAAGCCACCGCGGGTTTTGAGGAACAGCGCGATGACAAATCCGGCGACCGACAACAGCCCCGCCAACTTGACCCCTGATTCCAGCGCCAGGATGCCCACCAAACCACGATTATGCTGGGTCAGGCTCGGCCTGCGCGCGCCAAACAGGATCGCTATGCCTGCGAAAACTGCGGTAAAGCCCGCAGCCAGCCAGCCGTCCTGTCCACTTCCGCCGCCGACAAATCGCCAGGCCTTGCCGAGCACGGCCAATTGCAGCGCGATATATGGCAGCACCCCCAGCACGGCGACTGCGGTGACGAGAATGCCGAGCCCGCGGCTCTTGCCGTAGCGCGCCGCGAGAAAATCGGCGAGCGAGCCGACATTTTCCTGCTTGGCGAGCACGGCAATGCGGCGCCAGACCGAATATCCAAACGTGATCGCGATTATTGGCCCGAGTGCATTGGCGAGAAACAGCCAACTTCCTAAGGACGCATCGCCAACGGCACCAAAATAGGTCCAGGCCGAACACAGTGTCGCCAGTGACAGGCCATGCACCGCCGGGCGAAACCTGTCGCTCACCCAAGCGCCGACAGCCCGATCGGCACGCCAGCCGATGACGACCAGCGCCATAAGGTAGACGGTCAGCGCCGTCGCGACAGTCCAGAGTGCAGGCATTGCTGTGGTGATAGCTCCCGTCAGGCCTGGGCGCCACGATTAGATTTGCGCGCCTTGCAGCCCTTCGCCGGACGAAGCGGTCTTCACCGCCCAGATCCCGAAACCAGGGATCAGCACATAGCGGGCTTCCGGAACCACGAACCCGGCAGACAGTATCCCCGTCAAGTCAGCAAAGCGTCGATCATCAGCGCCGCGCCCTTGAAATCGCTCATCTGGCCTTCGCTGACCAACATGATCAGCAGCCGACCATGGCCGCGCGGTCAATCGCATGGCGTGCTGATGCATGCGATGGGCCTTTTCCGCCTGGAAGGTTCGTCAATTCTATCGCGGTGATGACGTCTAACGGCCATTTAGCGACGATATTCCGGTTTCGTGTGTCGATCGGCATAACTGCACCAGATCGTTGCGCGCGCCAGTGCATTCCATGCCATTCGACCGAGGCGCGATCGCGCTCGTCGCCATTGCCCTCGGTCGGGCCGTATCCCCCGGCGTCGGGATCGCCGCCGAGCGGTTCCCCAGGTCCATAAGGATCTCAATCGCGTCGGCTATTTCGCGCAGGCTGTGGCGCTCAATCATGTGGAAACGCTATTCGCTGAATCACTGCAGGTGGCAGCGCGCCAGGAATTGGAACGACGTTCGCGGTATCGGTCGGCTGCGTTGCCATCACGCGCCCCCCAACATGCAACTGGTGGAGCATCGCAGGGCGGATTCTTGTCGAGAATCCGCAGGAGCGCCCGCGACGGGTTCTTGTCGAGAACCGACGCGAAGGCTAGGCTGGCGCAACTTCAATGCCGATGGGAATGCCGTGATCAAAACTCTGCCCACTTGTTCCGTGCTGGCCGCCTCCGTGTTTGCCGTGCTTGGCGCGGTAACCGCGCATGCGGCTGACTCCGATCCCTATCTCTGGCTCGAAAGCGTCGATTCGCCGCGCGCGATGGCGTGGGTCACTGCGCGCAACACGTATTCGACCGGCGTGCTGGAGGCGGACAAACACTATCCGGAGCTGTATCAGGAAGCGCTTTCAATCGCGGGGGCGAAAGACCGCATCCCGATGCCGACGTTTACCAACGGTGCTGTTTATAACTTCTGGCAGGACCCGGATCATTTGCGCGGCATCTGGCGCACGACCAGCCTGGCCAGTTATCGCAGCGCCGCGCCCGAATGGAAAACCGTGCTCGACATCGATGCACTGGGCAAGGCCGATGGCAAAAGCTGGGTGTGGCACGGCGCGATGTGCCTCCAGCCCGAGCAGCGCCGCTGCCTGATCGTGTTGTCCGATGGCGGCGAAGATGCGACGACTGTGCGCGAATTCGATCTGACCGCCGGAGCGTTCGTACCGGGCGGATTTACGCTGCCCCACGGCAAGCAGAACATCGCGTGGGAAGATGCCGACCACCTGTTGGTGGCGCGCGAATGGGCACCCGGCGATATCACCACCTCTGGCTACCCCTATATCGTCAAACGGGTCAGCCGTGGTCAGCCGCTGACGGCGGCCGTCGAAGTCTATCGCGGCGCCAAGGCCGACGTCGAGGTCACGCCAACGGTGCTGCACGATGGGCAGGGCCACCACCTGGCCAGCATCCAGCGCGGGATCGACTTTTTTCATTTTGAGACCGTTGTCGTGACGCCAACCGGTGCCAGACGCCTGGCGATTCCGGCCAAGGCGACTGTCGCGGGCCTCGTTGCAAGTCGTGTCGTCATCAAACTTGACGAGCCGTGGACAGTTGATGGCAAGACGCTGCCGGCGGGCGCGCTTGCCGCGCTTGATCTCGGCGCCGTCAAAGCCGATCCCGGTACGTTGAGGCCCGGGCTTGTCTGGACGCCAGGGCCACGCGAGTCACTGGACGATGTTGCTATCACGCGCGACCAGTTGCTGGTTTCGACGCTCGACAATGTGCGGGGGCGGGTGTCGGTCTTCACCCCCGCCGCGCATCTGGGCTGGACCCGCCGGGCGCTCGATGTACCCGATAATCTTGCGGTCAGTCTGGGTAATGCAGACCTTGTGTCGAACCGTGCATTTATCCAGCTGAGCGGCTTTCTGACCCCGACTACGCTGGCACTCGCCGACGCTGCGACCGGATCCTTGACGACGGTCAAAACGCTGCCGGCAAAGTTCGATGCGTCGCGCGATGTCGTCGAACAGCGCGAGGCGACATCGACCGACGGGACGAAAATCCCGTATTTCATCGTCCATCGCAAAGACATTGCGTACGACGGCACGACCCCGACATTGCTTTATGCCTATGGCGGGTTCCAGATCAGCGAGACACCGAATTACAGCGCCACGACTGGCAAGCTGTGGCTGGAACGAGGCGGTGCGTTTGTGCTCGCCAATATCCGTGGCGGTGGCGAATTCGGCCCAGCCTGGCACGACGCCGGCCTGGGCGTGAAACGCCAGATCATCTACGACGATTTCGCCAGCGTCGCGCGCGATCTGATCGCGCAAAAAATCACATCGCCGCGCCGCCTGGGTATAGAGGGTGGATCGAACGGCGGGTTGTTGATGGGGGTTGAATTTACCCAGCACCCCGAATTGTGGAATGCAGTCGTCATCCAGGTGCCGCTGCTCGACATGATCCGCATTGGCAAGATCGCGGCGGGCGCGTCGTGGGCGGGCGAATATGGCAATGTCGAGACCGATCCGGCGGTCATGTCGTTCTGGCAAAAGACATCGCCGTATCAACAGCTTAAACCCGGCGTTGCTTATCCGGTGCCGTTCGTTTTCACCACGACCAAGGATGATCGAGTCGGCCCGCAGCACGCGCGAAAATTTGCGGCGCGGCTAGAGGAATTTGGCGATCATGTGCTGTATTATGAAAATACCGAAGGTGGCCATGGGGCCGGCGCTGATCTGAAACAGGCAGCGCATACGACCGCGCTGACAATGACATATCTCGCAGAAAAGCTGATGGACTGATCGAGAGATCTTCCACAGCGCCCGAGTTCACATAAGGTTTGGCAATTGCCTGAATTCGCTACCGCCGAACCGATGATGCCGATGGCGTCGGTATCAAAACGACTGCTGCCCTGGCTGGTGGCGATCGCGTTCCTGATGGAATCGCTCGATACCACGGTGCTCAACACCGCGGTGCCGACGATGGCGCGCGCGCTGGGCGAACCGGAACTGAACATGAAAGCCGTGCTGGCGAGCTATGCGCTGAGCCTGGCGGTGTTTATCCCGGCCAGCGGGTGGGTCGCCGACCGGTTTGGCACGCGCCGCGTGTTCAGCGCGGCGATTGCGCTGTTTACGGCCGGGTCGGCGCTGTGCGGGCTGTGCCATTCGATCCCTTTGCTGGTTACGTGCCGAATCATCCAGGGCATGGGCGGGGCAATGATGGTGCCGGTCGGGCGGCTGGTGCTGGTGCGCACCTTTCCAAAGGCGGAATTGGTGCGGGCGATGATCTTTGTCGCGATCCCGATGCTGGTCGGGCCGCTGGTCGGCCCGGCGCTGGGTGGGTTCATCATCAGCGTGGCGCGATGGGAAGACATTTTCTTTCTTAATATCCCGATCGGGCTGCTTGGTCTGGCCTTGGTCAGCACGCGCTTGCCCGATTATCGCGAGCAAAACGTGCCGCCGTTCGATCGGCTGGGGCTGGTCTGGTTTGGCAGTGGTATCGCGCTGCTATCATGGACGCTCGAAGTCTTTGGCGAACATCATGCAGGCGGCCGCGTGGTGGCGATCGCGGGATCGATCGCGCTCGGGTTGCTGGCGCTGTACTGGTGCCATGCGCACAAGCTGGCCAATCCGCTGCTCGATATGGATCTGTTGCGCTTTCGCACGTTTGCGACGTCGGTTGTGGGCGGGTTTGTCACGCGGCTGGGGGTGGGCGGTGCCCCATTTTTGCTGCCTTTGCTGTATCAGACCGGGCTTGGCTTTTCGCCATTGCATTCCGGGCTGTTGTTCATGCCGCAGGCGTTGGGTGCGATGACCAGCAAAGTGTTCGTACGCTATGAACTGGCGTTTTTGGGTTACCGCTCGATGCTGATCGGCAATACCGTCGCGCTGGGCGGGATGTTGATGGCGTTTGCGCTGGTCGGTCCGGGCACGCCGGTATGGATGATCTGTGTGCAGGCCATGATCTATGGCATTTTGATGTCGGCACAATTCACCGCGATCAACACGCTTGCCTATGCCGATGTGCCAGAGGGACGCACCAGCCGCGCCAGCGCCTTTGCCAGCACGTTTCAGCAATTGTCGATGAGTTTTGGCGTGGCCAGTGCCGGGCTGGTAACCGCCGGATTTGTAACATCGCGCGCAACCGAACGGGTCGAAATGCTGGACAGCGTGCACCATGCCTTTGTCATCCTGGGCATGGTCACGATCGCGTCTGCCGTAGTGTTTGCTGCATTGCGCCAAGGCGATGGCGATGCGATCAGCGGGCATAAAGAGCCGGATGCGCCGACCATCTAAGCCCATTCTTGTGCAACTGCAAAATTGCGGCTAACGGTTCAATGTCTGTTCGGGTGGCGGGAAACCCATGCGAAACAGTCTGAATTCCACGCTAGCCGCAACTTTCGGCCGGCTGACTGGCGCGGCAGTGTCCAAAATGGGGGCGTCCGGAATGGATATTGTCGAACGCAGCCCCGATTTGCCAGGGCAAAGCCCCAATGTCGGCGCGCAAAGCCCCAATGTCGGCGCGCAAAGCCCCAATGTCGGCGCGCAAAGCCCCAATGTCGGCGCGCAAAGCCC
>JAYTHT010000251.1:0-1361 GCA_043732365.1 Novosphingobium sp.
CCGCCGGGGAACCAGTTGACATCGAGTGGCTTGGTATCGCCTTTGCGGACACCGGCTGCTTCCTGAAGCGAAAACGGCGTGCTGACCGTGATTTTTGCGCCGAGTTTGGCGGTGTAGACCAGCCCGGTGTAGCTCAGCATCACGACCTCGTTTTTGGCCTTGTCGTATTGGACATTGTCAAAGATCGGGTCGGTGGTCGCGCCAAAAAACGGATCTGACCGCGTGATTTCCTCTTTGGCGCCGGTCAGGTTGATCGATGCGATCGATCCATCCGAACATAGCGCGGCAAGGCCCACGCCGGGGTTGAGAATGAGGTCGGCGCAACCGGGCAGTTCAAAGCTTTTGACGAACTTGCGCTTGGTCAGATCGACGATGTTGACCGATGAGACCGGGCTGAAATTATAGACATAGGCCATCTTGCCATCAGCGCTGACAATGAAATTGTGTTCGCGCCCACCAACCAGAATGCGGCCGGGGATGTCGATATCACCTTCCAGCTTCAACGTAGCGCTGTCATAGACCGAAATGAAGTCCTGACGCGTGCCGTGCAGGCGGCGCGACCAGTCGGTCTCGGCCACATAATAATGCTTGCCCGCGGGATCGATCGCCATGTCGCCCAGCATCGGGGTTTCAACCTGGGCGATATATTTGCCGTTGGTCGTGTCATAGATCGCAGTGCCCGGGACCACAAAGCCGCGCTGGACAAAGAACCAGCTGCGCTTTGGCGCAGGGGCGGTGTTGACCATCGACTCTTCGGGTGTGGTCGACACCATTCCGGCATGGGCGGGCGCCGCAGTTAGCAAGCCGGCGCTCAGGGTGGAGGCGAGCAGGACGGCGGCAGAGAGCCGGAATTTCAATGCAGCGGACTTCATCGTGGCGGAATTCATGGTGGTAGGGCCCCCTATGGACGCGTGTGACGGCTGCATGCGTCGGTGGCGAGCCGCAAGGCCCAGGTTTGCGACCATAAGGTTTGACGCTTGTCCTAATTTAGTCAAGCCACATTTACGCAGGCTTCCCCGCCTTTTCTAGCTCGGCGCCCGATCCGTGTTTGCCAGTCCATGAATCTGTTCGGCGGTGACTGTGTGGGCCAGGTGGATCAGGTGGCTGACCGCGATCCGGGTGATTGCGGGCATACGACCGGCCCAGGGCTTTTGGTACCCGGCAAACGGGGTCATGCCTTCCATGGCGCTGCTGATGAAAATCGCGACCGTCTGCACATCGTCGGGGGCCAGTGCGGGGTTGATCTGTGCTACATATTCGGCAATGAAATCATGCACGCGTTGATAAAACACACGCACGCGGTCGGCGATGAACGGGTTGTGATTGGCCAGCGCCCACAGCTCTGTAAACAATCGTGTCGT
>JAYTHT010000252.1:0-4835 GCA_043732365.1 Novosphingobium sp.
AATGCCATCGGTACACGTCCGACGATCGTAAATCGCAACTTTTGCCAAAGCGCCACGGCGGTCATGTTGCTGGCCACCGCGAAATTGAACTGGATTGCGGTAAAACCCTGCGCCCGGGCACGCGCAAACGAATCCTCGGCCATCGCCTACGCGACACCGCGTCCACCAGTATCGGCGGCGACCATATACCCGCAATTGGCGACATGTGCGCCGCCGCCTGTCTGATTGGCGCCGCAGTAATACGTGCCCAGCACTCGCCCTGCCGTATCAGCCGCGACCACGGTTTGTTTGTCCGGACCCATCCAATAGGCCAGCGCCTCGTCACGCGGCATCGTGCGATCGAGCGCATAAGTCTCACCGGTGCCAGCACCGCCCAGGATTGCGTCGGCGTCACCCACCGTCGCAATGCGCAGGGACATCACGTACGCGTCGATCCGCGCACGATCAGCCGTACCGGCACGCGCTGGGGCGAGGGTGCTTCGCCGCCGATCGTCGCGATCAGGCGATCGACCAGCAGCGATCCGGCGACTTCGAAATCAGATTCGACCGTGGTCAGTTGCGGGTTTGACCAGGCGCCTGCGCGCACGCCGTCAAACCCGACAACGCCGATGTCGTCGGGCACGCGATACCCGCGTGTGCAAAGCTCTTTCAGCGCGCCCAGCGCGATCTCGTCGCTGACGCCAAAAATCGCATCGAACGGTCGCCCGCTTTCGATCAGCGCGACAACGGCGCGGCGGCCTTGTTCTTCACGCTCCAGCCCGCGTTCAATCCGTTGCATGAAGGGTTCGAGCCCGGCGTCGCGCATCGCGCTGGCATAACCATCAAAGCGTTCCTTGAACTGGCGCTGGGGCGATGTTTCCGATCCCAGGCAGACGATCGCCTTGTACCCGCGTACCAGCATGTGACGCGTCGCCAGCATTGCGCCCGCGTGGTTGTCGCTGCGCACCCATGGAAACGCATCGCTCGGCGCGCCCCAGCACACCCAGTTGTTGCCATCGCCCAGTGTGCCGAAATAGTCCCACGCGGCGGTGTTTTCGCTGGTGCCGATCACGATCATACCGTCGGCCTTGCGCCGTTCCTGATACCGGCCCCAAAAATTGTCGGTACTGTCCTGGAATGCGACCAGCACTTCATAGCCGCGCGCAGCAGCGGCAGCACAGGTGCTGCCCAGCAGCGCGAAATAGAACGGGTTGAGATCCTTGCGATCCTGACCCGGGCGGCAGATCATCACCAGCGCCAAAGTGCCGGTGCGGCCACGGCGCAGCCGTGCGGCGTTTTCATCGACTTGGTAATTCAGCCGCAGAGCAGCCTCGTTCACCCGTTTGCGCGTGGGTTCGCTGATCGATGTGTCGCCTGCGAGCGCGCGGCTGACCGTTGACTGGCTCACCCCGGCGGCTTCGGCCACGTCGAACGACGTAACCCGGACAATGCGCTTTTCCGCCATGGTGTTACCGACTTGCCCCCAGGTCTTCAGGTCTTCAGTGAAAATTATCTTTGGCCGCGCGCAACGCCGCAAAAGTTGCAACTGCATCACCGCCGCCCCAGCGTTGCTGCATGGCAGGATCGTCGGCGCGAAGAAAGGGGTTGGTTGCCAATTCACGCTTCAGCAACGTCGGCACGGTCGGTTCGCCATGCGCGCGTTTGACCTCGATCTCGGCCGCATAGTCAGCCAGTGCTGCATTGTCGGGATCGGCGTGCACCGCAAACCGAGCGTTGCTCGCAGTGTATTCGTGCGCGCAATAAAGCAGCGTCTCCGGCGGCAGCGCCTTGATCCGCAACAAGCTGTCCCAGAACTGCGTCGGCGTGCCTTCAAACATGCGTCCGCAACCCAGCGCAAACACGCTGTCACCGACGAACGCCAGATCGGGAACCGGCAGGAAATACGCGATATGGCCAAGTGTATGGCCGCCGACATCCATCACCTTGGCTTCATAAGCTCCCACCATGACGGTATCGCCTTGCCCGACGGTGCGGTCTATCCCGGCAATCCGGCCTGCTTCGGCTTCTGGCGCGACCACCAGACAGCCGGTTTGCGACTTGATCGCTTCGTTGCCACCCGCGTGATCGGGGTGCCAATGGGTGTTCCAGATCTGCGTGATCTGCCATCCGCGCTGCGCGGCCTGCGCCAGATAGGTATCGGCATCGGGCGTGTCGATCGCCACGGTTTCCCCGCTGACGGGGTCATGGACCAGATAGCCATAATTGTCGGACAGGCACGGGAACTGGTGGACGATGAGCGACATGGGAGCCTTGGGTCTTTGTTGTGTTTCGTCCGCGACACTAGCCGAGTGTGCCAGAAAAAGCAAAAGCCCGCCCGGTGAGGGGCGGGCTTTCGTTTTTCAGGCTGGCGTTTTCAGCCCCTTTGGCCAGAACGGCTTAGCGTTGCGCTTTCAGCGCGGCGCCCAGGATGTCGCCCAGCGAAGCGCCGGCATCCGACGAACCGTACTGTTCCACAGCTTCCTGTTCTTCGGCCAGCTGACGCGCTTTGACCGAGAACGTCGGCTTTTTCGAACGGTCGAACCCGGTGACCATCGCGTCAAGCTTCTGACCGACCTGGAAACGGTCGGGGCGCTGTTCGTCGCGGTCACGGCCAAGGTCGCTGCGCTTGATAAAGCCCGTCGCGCCGTCTTCGCCGGCCTGAACTTCCAGGCCGCCATCGCGGACTTCGAGCACAGTGACAGTGATGACTTCGCCGCGACGCAGCGAATTGCTGCCGCCACCGGCGGTTCCACCGGTTGCAGGGCTGGTTGCCGTGGCTGCGCCAGCGGCTGCCGGAGCACCCTTTTCAAGCTGCTTCATGCCCAGGCTGATGCGTTCCTTGTCGACATCGACATCGAGCACCACGGCCTTGACGTCTTCGCCCTTGCGGTGAAGCGCCAGGGCGTCTTCGCCCGAAATGCCCCATGCGATGTCGGACATGTGCACCATGCCGTCGACGTCGCCGTCCAGGCCGATGAACAGACCGAATTCGGTCGCATTCTTGACTTCGCCTTCAACGATCGAGCCAACCGGGTGACGTTCGGCAAAGCCTTCCCATGGATTTTGCTGTGCCTGCTTGAGGCCCAGGCTGATCCGGCGCTTGTCGCTGTCGACTTCGAGCACCATGACATCGACTTCCTGGCTCGTCGAAACGATTTTGCCGGGGTGGACGTTCTTTTTGGTCCAGCTCATTTCCGAAACGTGGACCAGGCCTTCGATGCCGGCTTCGAGTTCGACGAATGCACCGTATTCGGTGATGTTCGTGACTGTGCCCGACAGCTTGGCGCCGACCGGGTACTTGGCGGCAACGCCTTCCCATGGGTCGCTTTCCAGCTGCTTCATGCCCAGGCTGATGCGCTGCGTGTCCTGGTTGATCCGGATGATCTGGACGCGCACGGTGTCGCCGATCGCGATCACTTCGGATGGGTGGTTGACGCGCTTGTAGCTCATGTCGGTGACATGCAGCAGGCCGTCGATCCCGCCCAGGTCAACGAACGCACCGTAATCGGTGATGTTCTTGACCACGCCGTCGATGATCTGCCCTTCTTTCAGGTTCTGGATCAGGCCCGAACGCTGTTCGGCGCGGGTTTCTTCCAGCACCGCACGGCGCGACACGACGATGTTGCCACGGCGGCGATCCATTTTCAGGATCTGGAACGGCTGAGGAATGTCCATCAGCGGCTGTACGTCGCGTACGGGGCGGATATCGACCTGCGAACCGGGCAGGAAGGCCACGGCGCCGTCGAGATCGACCGTAAAGCCACCTTTGACGCGGCCAAAGATCACGCCTTCGACGCGCTTGCCTTCACCAAATTCGGATTCGAGCTTGTCCCAGGCGGCCTCGCGGCGGGCGCGGTCGCGGCTGAGCATCGCTTCGCCGTCGGCGTTTTCCACGCGGTCGACATACACTTCGACTTCATCGCCGACCGACAGGCCGTGCGGCATGCCAGGGGCAGCAAATTCGCGCAAAGGCACGCGGCCTTCGCTTTTTAGGCCGACGTCGATGACGGCCTTGTCGTTTTCAATGGCAGTAACTGTGCCCTTTACGACCCGGCCTTCAAATCCGCCATTTGCGGCAGATCCAAGCGTTTCGTCGAGCATCGCAGCGAAATCATCGCGCGTGGGGTTGGACGACATAAGTCTGTTCAAGTCCTGTTGATCAAGTATTTCCGGCCTGGCGGTTGTGTCCGCCGGTCTTTCGTCCGCGCTGGATCGAATACGATGGCGAGAAATTCGCCCGCGGGGTTAAAAGGGCCGTACGACCCGCCTGACCGAATGCCATGGCGGGTATCCCGCACTGGCCTGCGTCTAAAACGACGGGTGACCTATGCCGGATAGCGGGGCCGATAGGCCAATGCGCGCCAAAACGCAAGCAGATCGGTGCCTCATCCAAACAGGCGTATTTCAGGGCAGGGCGGCCAGCAGGTGTTTTGCAAACGCGGACAGCGTATCGTCGCGCGCGCCCATGATCACCACGCGGTCGCCGGCGCGGGCCATTGCGACAATCGCGTTAGCGGCGTCGTCGCGTGCCGCGATGTGGGTGGCGTGCCCACCGGCGTCATTCACCAGTGCGACAATCCGGTCCGATCCGACCGAACGATCGACCGTGCCGCCAAAGTATACAGGATCGGTCAGGATCACCGCGTCATCGCCGGCAAGCCGCGTGGCCAGCACCTGTGCAAGTTCGGCGCCCATCTGGCGCAACGGGCCATAACCGTGCGGTTGAAACAGCGCGATCACGCGGCCCGGATGAGCGCGCAAGGTGTCGAGCGTAGCGGCGATCTTTTCCGGATTGTGCCCGAAATCGTCGATGACTGTAATTCCGCCGGGCGATGTGCCGACAATGTCAAAGCGGC
>JAYTHT010000253.1:0-1357 GCA_043732365.1 Novosphingobium sp.
CGCACCTGGCGCCGCGGTGCACAATTTGCCCCGGCAATGGATGCGTCCCGCCGGACACAACTGGTCGCAAGATGGCAGGATGCGGTATCGCGAACACTGACCAAGCGATGATCAAGGCGATTCGGGATCGTGATTTAGTGCCCCAAAATCACGGTCAGGGGCATCACGGGTAAAAGCATACAGATAAAAGCATACGGGTAGGGGCGGATAATGAAAAAAAGATATGTTCAGGTCGGTCTGATCATCGCCGCACTCGCGTTGGGGCTGGCGGTTGTGTCGATGTTTGCCGGGTTTGACGGCGTGCGGGTCGAACAGACGGCTCACGCGCAAAACAGCTGAGCCGGTTTAGACGATTGGAGCCATGCGTTGTGCCTCTTCGGCGGTGGTCAGGCCGCCGCGCGAAAAATGACTGATAATCCGATCGCGCAAGAGAAAGATCTTTGGATCCGACAGGTCTTCGGCATGTGTTTTCAGGTAATAGCCATAACCGTCGGCGCTGATGCAAGCATAGGGCATGATCAGATTGCCCGCCGCGATCTCATCGGCGAACATGTCGATATCGGTTAACACCACACCCGTCGCCCCGATCGCATA
The DNA here is from genome assembly GCA_043732365.1 of Novosphingobium sp. Lineage (GTDB taxonomy): Bacteria > Pseudomonadota > Alphaproteobacteria > Sphingomonadales > Sphingomonadaceae > Novosphingobium. The sequence continues at coordinate 595 of JAYTHT010000253.1, forward strand.
ACGCACAGCGGAATAGGCGGTGTCGAAAGCCAGCCCGCCGCTGGTATCAATCTGCATACGCTGTTGATCGGCGTATGTGTTCCAGCGCAGGCCGCGCGGTTCGTTGTCGATTCTGACGTGCAGCAATTCCGCCGCGCGCAGAAACGCTTCGAGTGGTTTGCCTTCGTGGGGGCGCCAGGTTTCGGGCGAACACAGCGGCGCCACGCGTACCATCCACAACAGATCGGTCACGCGATCATCGACACTGGGCCGGTCAAACACGATCGCCATGTCGACATTGCCGGGTGGGGTGCCCGTGACATTCGAGGTGGTCACATCGATGCGGATTTCGGGATGTTCGCGGCGAAACCCGTGGAGCAGCGGCAACGCAGTCTGATACAACAATGATGGCGGAATATGCAGGCGCAACGCTCGGCTTTCGCTGTCGTGGTTGCGCACGGTGTTGATCGTTTCTTCCAGCCGGTCGAGGCATTTGGCCACCACCGGCAAGAGGATTTCCCCCGCCTGGGTCAGGCGCAGCCCGCTGGCCGACCGATCGAACAGCGGTTTGCCGATCAGGTCCTCCAGGCTGGAGACATGGCGGCTCATCGCGCTTTGCGACACGGTCAGGGCTTGCGCCCCGGCGGTAAAGCTCAGGTGACGGCCCACCGCCTCGAACGCGCGCAATGCGTTCAAGGGCAGCCAGCGCCGATTGATCAAACGGGTATTTGCGATGCTGCTGCCTCCGGCTGCGATCGGCGCAATGGCGCCATGTTATCGTTGC
>JAYTHT010000254.1:0-1353 GCA_043732365.1 Novosphingobium sp.
AATCGCGCTCGGCTGGTCGCTGGCCGCGAACAACCCGCGTTCGTAATCCCCCCACAGATTGACTTTGCGATAACTTAGTATCGTCATCCCCGCGGCATCGATCAGGCGGACGGCGTTAAACCGTTCGCCCGCAACCAGTTCGGGATAGCCGAACGCCAGCGCCACGCGATGCGCAATGGCAAGGGCAATCAGGCGGCTTTGCCATGGGCCATCGGCCGGTTCGCTACTCGACGCGACTGCCGCAGCATCGAAATAACCACTGGTCCACAATTCAGGCAGCAGCAGGAGATCGACCCCGGCCAATGCACCGCTGTCGAACATGTCCGACAGGCGGTCGATCATGGCGTCAGGTTGGCCACACAAGCCTGGTTGCTGCCAAAGCGCCAGCGTCAATGATCGGGACGGGGGCCGGGTCGGAACGATCATTTACAGACCCTTTGTCAAAACGGATCCCGCCCACGGCCGTGCGGCGCGCGGGCGGGATGATCCATCACATCATGCGCCGAACGTGCGCTGCCACCAACCGCGCCGGGGGGTGCCGTTTTCATCGACGCTATCGTCGCCTTCGCCATCCGCTGCGCCGGTGGCGACAGCGGGATCGGCGGCAACCGGTTCAACCGGCGCCTCAACCAATGCAATGTCGGGCACTGTATCGGTTTTTTTGCGGCGCGCGCGCTTTGGCTTTGCGGGGGCTTCTTCGGCGGCCTGCGGCGCGGTGGCTACCGGCACTTCTGCCGTTACCGGTGCTTCGGCAACTTCAGTGTCAGCTTTCTTGCGGCGGCTGCGCTTGGGCTTTTCCGCCACTTCGGCGACAGGTTCGGCTTCGGCCACAGCTTCGGCCACGGTTTCGACAGGCGTCTCAACCGGCGCTTCGTCTGCGACTGCGCTTTCGCCGGCTGTGGGGGCTTTTCTGCGACGGCTACGCTTGGGCTTGGCCGGGGCCTCATCCGTGACGTCGTTGGTCGCGGCGACTGGTTCGACATGATCGTCGACCAGATCGGCCTCTGACGTGTCGCCGGACGTTTCCAAATCACCTGCGGGCGACCCATCACGATTGCGACGACGACGGTTGCGCCGACGCCGCTTGCGGCGACCATCGCCACCTTCGCCACCTTCGCCGCCCTCGCCAGTACTGTCGCTGCCGTGTTCACCGGTTTGCGTGGTGTCGTCACCGACGGCGTCTTCGTCGCCACCGTCGACTGCACCCACGTCATCGCTTTCACCGGTTTCGCCCGTTTCTGGCGTGCCGTCTTCACGATCGCGGTTGCGGCCGCGCCGACGACGACGGCGTTTGCGCCGTGCGCCATCGCCGCCTTCTGCCGCTTCACGCGGCTCTCGAGGTTCGCGCGCTTC
>JAYTHT010000255.1:0-4809 GCA_043732365.1 Novosphingobium sp.
CGCCGAGCGTAAACAGCACGAGCCAAGTAGCGATCGCTATCGTCGCGCCGGCCAGAATGGCCGCCCAAGATACTGCCGAACCAGCGGATTCGATCTGCGTCCCTGCAGGATACAGGTCCGGATCGAGCGCGTTGTGCGAGGGTGTGAGCATGGTCACCTCCAGAATAAAGCGAGGAGGATAATGATCGGGATGGGAATCCCCAACAACCACAAAAGTATTCCCTTACCCATGATCCGTTCCCATCTGTTGCAATCTACGAGACGTAAAACCGGTCATTCCCCGGTTTGTTCCATGAACCATTGCGGTTCATCATACGGGTGCACCACTTAGGTGTAAAATGAGTCTTGGCGGAAACCTCTGGCCGTCACGCCGAATTGACAATTCACTTTTGCAGCCATTGCGCCGCACCCTAACCAGAAATCGGGTTCAAATTTCGGCATTTGTGCGACGATGTTCGATGTCGTGTGCGGCGCGCAGTCCTGGCCTGCACCGACGCCGGTGGATCGCGCCGCCCTGCCCGCGCAAATCGCGATGCTGGAATATGGTTTGGCGCATGCGATTGATCGCAAGCGCGCCTGATCGCAGTTACTTCGTGAGCATCGCCACGGCATCTTTCAGCGCGCGCGAAAGCTGATCCTGCGTGAACGGCTTGTCCAGTTTGACCAATCCCGATTGCGAATTCTGCGGGATTTCACCGTAACCGGTCACGATCACAACCGACAGATCGGGCTTGATTTCCCGAGCTTTGGCAACGAATTGTAGCCCGGTCATGTTGGGCATGGCCTGATCTGTCACAATCAGATCGACATCGGGATGCTGATCCAGCAGGTCCAGCGCCTCTTGACCGGACAGCGCTTCAAACACATTGTGCCCAAGGTCTTGCAAAAATTCTGCCGTGTTCATCAAAATAAGCGCGTCATCGTCGACCGCAAGAATCTTCAACGGGCCCACCGTCATATCGGAAAGGCCGGCACGCGGAACCGCGATTGTGGCCGTGGTCGTGGCAAGATCATCTGCCACCGGCAGCCACAACGTTGCCGACGTGCCCTGCTCCGGGACGCTTTCCAACGTGAACGTGCCGTTCATTTGCTTGGCCAGGCCCTCAACCATCGACAGGCCAAGGCCAGTCCCCTTGCCCACACCTTTGGTTGTAAAAAACGGCTCGGTCGCGCGTTGCAGAGTCTCGGCATCCATGCCGCTGCCCTGATCCTGCACCGAAATCCGGATGTATTCACCAGCAGCCAGATCGAGCATGTCGCCCGTCGCGACGTGCAATCTGTCGGTGGTCAGATGGATGGTGCCGCCGTCGGGCATGGCATCGCGCGCGTTGACCGTCAGATTGACGATCGCCATTTCCACCTGATTGGCATCCGCCATAACCGAGGGGAATCCGCCGGGCAGATCGAACGCCAAAGTCCACGCGGGGCCGAGCGTATGTTGCAGCAACTGGGTCATGCCGCCAATCAGGCGCGCAACATCAACCGGTTCCGATTTCAGGTCCTGCTGACGCGCAAAGGCCAACATGCGCTGCGTCAACCCGGCGCCGCGCTCGGTCGCCTGTTGGGCATTATCGATCAGGCGATTGTATTGCAGATCGTTGGGCAGGCGTTTTTTCAACAGTTCCAGGCTGCTGGAAATCGCCATCAGCAAATTGTTGAAATCGTGCGCGATACCGCCGGTCAACTGGCCGATCGATTCCATTTTCTGCGCCTGGCGCAGCGCATCGACCGCGCGATGGCGGATCGCCAGTTCATGTTGCACCCGGCTTTCCAGCGTGTCATTCAGTTCACGCAGCGCCGCCTCGGTATCTTGCGCGGCGGTCACATCATAAATGACTCCGATCAGGCGATAGCCGGCCTCTTCGCGCAGAATTTCGCCGCGCCGGGCAATCCAGCGGGCAACGCCATTATCGTTGCGGGTGATGCGAAAGATTGTATCGAGATTGTCGGGCACCCCGCCATTGCGCGTGTCCGGCAGCAATTGCGTCTGTCCCGCCTGCAACACGCCGTTGATCGTCTGGACCGGCAGGCTGGGCGCGGGGTGCAGACCGAGCAGTCGGCAGAACTCTTGTGAAACGGTCGCGGTGGCAAAACCGTCGATATATTCGAAAGTGCCGATGCCGCCTGCCGTCTGGGCGATGCGCAGGCGTTCTTCGGTCTTTTTGCGGTCGGTAACGTCAACCAGCACGCCGGTGAACCATAATGGTTCGTCATCGTCATTGTTGTGGCTGCGCCCGCGCGCATGAACCCAGATTGTGGTGTGTTCGGGCGTGATGATCCGAAACTCTTTTGAAAAGAGTTCGGCCCCGGCCAGTATCCCGGCGACCGCGATGCGAATGCGCGCACGGTCATCGGGGTGGATCGCGTGAAAAAAGGTATCCGCCGGAACGCCGGACTGGGCGCCTGCGAGATCAATCCCATAGAGTTCTGCAAAGCCGTCATCGGCGTAAAGTGTTGCCGATGGTATATCCCATTCCCACAAACCACTGGCGCCGGTTGCAGTGCGAAGGGTCTGGATGCGGCTCAATTCAGCCACGGCGTTGCCCGCCCACCCCTGCACCTTTCGCGTCATCGCCAATCACGCGGGCGATGAATTCCGCAAGCAAGCAGCGCAGCAATTCGAGCGACGGGATATCCATCATCATCGCAATGTAGCCGCGAATGTCGCGTTTTCGGACAGCGAAGTCGATATAGAGAAACAGCACGAGGCCATCTGCGGCACCGTCCTCGGTGACTTCGAACAGCATATTGCCCGATCCGCGCACAAACTGCGGGATTGTCATGGTCATCGAACGTTGCAGCATGTTGGCCATCGTCGCCAGGCAGGAATTGAGAATCACATTGCCGGTTTCGGCAAGCGCCTCATGCTCCATCTCGACCATTTCCTCGGCGGTGAGGGCGCCACCGGTTACCGCACGGACCAGTTCCAAACTGTTGGTTTCGGGGAAAATCAACATAGCCCGTCCCGAAAACGGCCCACTAAAATCCTGACGAATGGCGATCAATTCACTAATTTCGCGCTCGCTGATCAAACGGGCGGCGCGGCGCTGGGTGACGATTTCGATCGAGGGAACGGAAAGGTGGACCTGATCACCGATCATCTTGCGCAGATTGGTAGCCGCGCGGTTGACGCCGACATTCATGATCTCGGTCAGAGCGTCACGCTCCAGTTCCGCAAGAATCTCGAAATCTTCGGCCATCAGGCTGGATTTGCTCTCAAACGTAGTGCTGCCCCTGCGATAAAGCCTTCGAGGCCCTCAGCCGTAATCGGCTTTGGTATGAATGCGGCCCCGATCTGTCTGGCCCGTGCAATTATCTCGTCCTGAAAGTTCGCGGTCAGGATAGCGATCGGCATATGTGGTCTTGAAACGCGCAACTCGCTCGCAAGTTCCAGCCCATCTTTGTGCAACATGTTGAAATCGATCAGCGCGATGTCCGCTGTCCCGGTTTGGAGCAATTGCAAAGCTTCTGCGGCGCCGCTCGCCTCGACCTTGTGCCATTCGGGTTGCAGCGCCGCCAGCGCCTTTGCCACGACGAAACGCGCCAACTTACTATCATCGACAATAAGAACGGTAACAGACATGGTCATCTCCAAGTGGCCAGGGCGACCACCGATAATGGGTCGCACCAGCATTCGCCGGGCCAGATGATTCCAGGATGAATAGCCAAACCACCCTTAACCGTCATACGATCTGCCCAGAATATAGCGAGCCAGAAACGGATCTGCCACTATACCGCGCAATGAAGGTTTTAGCGCCAACAGGATTTGCGCGACAGCCATATGCAATCGTTCTGCCTTTTCGACATCGACTGGCAGGTGCGGATTTTCCTGGATCGCGACCAGCAATTGCTCGGCATCTTCGACCAGGCAGCGCCCTTCCAGGTGAATGGCATCGTCGGCAACAACCACGGTCATGACGCCAGCGCCTGCAGATCGAGCACCAGCAGTACGTCGCCGTCGCGCATCAGTGCCGACCCCATAACGCCCGGGATCTGCGCCAGCATGCCACTGGCCGGGCGCACCACGATATCGATACGTTCGCCAAAAGCATCGACGCGCAGTGCCACGGGTTCTCCCCCAGCGCGGATAACAACCAGTTTTCCATCACGCCGCGACGCATCAGCCCCGCCCAGCAACACGGACAGATCGAGCATGGACATGGTTCGCCCGCGCAACATGCAGGCGGTGCCGCCACTGATCGGGGACAGCTTTACCGTATCCATCCCTACCGTTTCGACAATCTGATCCAGCGCGATACCATAGCGATCCCCGCCCGCCTCGATTACCAGCAGGCGCGTGGTCAAAGTCGTTGCCGGGAACGCAATGCGAAACCGGGTGCCGACGCCGAGATCGCTGTCGAGTGCGATCGACCCGCGCAGGCGGACGACCGCCGCCTGCACCGCGTCCATCCCGATCCCGCGTCCCGATACCACTGTCACGGCCCTGGCAGTGGAAAAGCCCGGCAGGAATATCAGGCGCAACGCCGCCGCATCGTTCAACGCGTCAGCCGCGGCCGCAGTCACCAACCCGCGTTCCACCGCGACTTGGCGCAGCGTGTCGGCGTCGATGCCCACGCCGTCATCGGCCAATTCGCCGACGATCAGGTCGCGTTCCCGATGGAAGCGCAAAGTGATTTTGCCGATCGGCGATTTTCCGGAGGCGCGGCGCTGCTCTTGGCTTTCGATGCCATGATCGATCGCGTTGCGGACAAGATGGAGCAGTGGTTCGAAAATACCGTCGGCGACCTGACGGTCGACCTCGAGATCCTGCCCCACGATCGCGAATTCGACCGATTTTCCCAGGCTTTC